>NZ_JBFAAX010000022.1:16348-37095 GCF_040639995.1 Actinosynnema sp. NPDC023658
GATCCGGACCCAGTCGTCCGGGCCCTCCTCGTCGCCCACGCCCAGCACGGCCGCGACGCTCGCGCCCCGCTCGCGCGCCTTGACCAGTTCCGCGATGGCGGGCAGCGAGAAGCCGCGCGACTGGAGCCGTTGCACCAGGGTGAGGCGTTCCAGGTGGGAGGCGTCGTAGAACGCGACGCGGCCCTGCCTGCGCGGGGGGTGCAGCACACCCTTGGTCTGGTACATGCGGATGGTGCTGCCGGGCAGGCCCACCCGGACCGCCAGCTCGTCGACCGTCAACTGCTCCACGGCACCGATCCTGGAGGTCGGCGCTCGTGGAGTCAAGACTCTTCGAGTTATTACTCGAAGAGTTACAGGTGCAGGAGCATGCGCGAGTTGCCGAGCGTGTTGGGCTTCACGTACGACAGGTCGAGGAACTCCGCGACGCCCTCGTCCGCCGACCGCATGATCTCCTCGTAGACCTCGGGGGAGACCGGCGTCCCGTCGATCTCCACGAACCCGTGCCGGGCGAAGAACGCGGTCTCGAACGTCAGCACGAACAGCCGCTGCAGCTGCAGCTCACGAGCCGTCTCGATCAACCGGTGCACGATCTTGTGCCCGATGCCCCGCCCCAGCGCCGCGGGCGACACGGCCACCGTGCGGATCTCGGCCAGGTCCTCCCACAGCACGTGCAGCGCGCCGCACCCGAGGACCACCCCGTCCTCCTCCGCGACCCAGAACTCCTGCATGTCCTCGAACAGCGTCACGAGCGGCTTGGCCAGCAGCACCTTGCCGGCGTAGGCGTCGATGAGGGCCTTCATGGCCCGCACGTCGCCGGTGCGTGCGCGACGCACGTTGATCGAGTCGTTCACGGTGCAAACGTAGGCCTCGCGCCCGCGAGGCGAACGTGGAGGTGGGCCGAGTCGCGGGCTCGCGGACCGCTCACCGGGTCGAGGGCGCACTGGCGGGTCGGGGTGGGCCGTGCGCCGGTTACCCTGAGCACCGTGTCTTCCCCCACCACGTCCAAGCGCGTCGCCATGCTGACCCTCGGGTGCGCCCGCAACGAAGTCGACTCCGAAGAGCTCGCCGGCCGCCTCACCGCCGGCGGGTGGGAGCTCGTCGACGACGAGGCCGACGTGGTCGTGGTCAACACGTGCGGCTTCGTGGAGTCCGCGAAGAAGGACTCCGTGGACACCCTGCTCGCCGCCGCCGACAGCGGCGCGAAGGTGGTCGCCGTCGGCTGCATGGCCGAGCGCTACGGCGCCGAGCTGGCCGACAGCCTCCCGGAGGCGAACGCCGTGCTGGGGTTCGACCACTACGCCGACCTCGCCGGCCGGCTGGACGACGTCCTCGCCGGTCAGACCATCGAGTCCCACAAGCCGGTCGACCGGCGCACGCTGCTGCCGCTCACGCCCGTGCAGCGGCCCCAGGCCGCCACCGAGGTGCAGGTGCCCGGTCACGGCTGGGGCCCGCGCGTGCTGCGCACCCGCCTGGCGGACACGCCGGTGGCGCCCCTGAAGATCGCCTCCGGCTGCGACCGCCGCTGCTCGTTCTGCGCGATCCCGTCGTTCCGCGGCGCGTTCGTCTCCCGCCACCCCGACGAGGTGGTGGCCGAGGCGATGTGGCTGGCCGAGCAGGGCGTGCGCGAGGTGTTCCTGGTCTCGGAGAACTCCACGTCCTACGCCAAGGACCTGCCCCGCGAGCTGGGCGGCCTGGAGCTGCTGCTCCAGCGGCTCGCCGCGGTGCCCGGCATCGACCGGGTCCGCGTCTCCTACCTCCAGCCCGCCGAGACCAAGCCCACGCTGGTCAAGGCCATCGCCACCACCGAGGGCGTGGCCGACTACTTCGACATGTCCTTCCAGCACTCCAGCGAGCCCGTGCTGCGCCGGATGCGCCGGTTCGGGTCCACCGAGTCCTTCCTGGGCCTGGTCGAGCAGATCCGCGCCCTCGCGCCCCGTGCGGGCATCCGCAGCAACGTCATCGTCGGCTTCCCCGGCGAGACCGAGCACGACGTGGCCGAGCTGGAGCGCTTCCTCACCGCCGCCCGGCTCGACGCGGTGGGCGTGTTCGGCTACTCCGACGAGGACGGCACCGAGGCCGAGGGCCTGCCGGACAAGCTGGACGCCGACACCGTCAACGAGCGCGTCGCCCGCATCTCCAACCTGGTCGAGGAGCTGACCGCGCAGCGCGCCGAGGACCGCGTGGGCGACGAGGTCGTCGTCCTGGTCGAGACCGCGGAGGACGACGAGAACGACTGCGTCGGCCGCGCCGCCCACCAGGCGCCCGAGGTCGACGGCGAGTGCGTCATCACCAACGCCGACGGCCTGGAGGTGGGCGACCTGGTGCGCTGCCGGGTCGACGCGTCGGAGGGCGTCGACCTCGTCGTCTCGGCCATCGAGGTGCTCCCGAGGTGACCGAACCCGCGCGCGTGCCGGTGCTGAACATCGCCAACGTGCTGACGATGTCCCGGCTGGTGCTCGTGCCGGTGTTCCTCTACTTCCTGTTCGCGGAGGACGGCCACCACCCGTGGTGGCGGCTGGCCGCGTTCGGGGTGTTCGCCGTGGCGTCGGTCACCGACCACGTGGACGGCAACCTCGCCCGCAAGCACGGCCTGATCACCGACTTCGGCAAGATCGCGGACCCGATCGCGGACAAGGCCCTCACCGGCGCCGCCCTGGTGGGCCTGAGCCTGCTGGGCGAGCTGCCGTGGTGGGTGACGGTCGTCATCGCGGTGCGCGAGCTGGGCGTGACGCTGCTGCGCTTCTGGGTCATCCGGCACGGCGTCATCCCGGCCAGCCGCGGCGGCAAGGCCAAGACGCTCGTGCAGATCGTCGCCATCGGCCTGTACGTGCTGCCGCTGCCGTCCTGGCTGGACGCGGTCTCGGTGGTCACGATGGGCGCGGCCGTGGTGCTGACCGTGGTCACGGGCATCGACTACGTGATCCGCGCCTTCCGGCTGCGGGCACGCGGCAAGCGCGCGGTGGCCGGGGCGTGAGCGCCGCAGACGTGGTCGAGGCTCTCCGGGCCCGCGGTGAGACGGTCGCCACCGCCGAGTCGCTGACCGCGGGCATGGTGACCGTCGAGCTGACCTCCGTGCCCGGCTCCAGCGCCGTGGTGCGCGGCGGGCTCGTGGTCTACGCGACGGACCTCAAGCACGCGCTCGCGGGCGTGGACGCCGCCCTGCTGGCCGAGCACGGCGCGGTGCACCCCGAGGTGGCCCGGCAGCTCGCCGCGGGGGCACGTGAGCGCTGCGGCGCGACGTGGGGCCTCGGCCTCACCGGGGTGGCCGGCCCGGACCCCCAGGACGGGGTAGCACCGGGCACCGTCCACCTCGGTTTGTCCGGTCCGTCCGGAACATCCGTTCGAACGCTCACTCTGGGTGGTGACCGTGACGAAGTCCGCAGAAGATCGACCTCGGCGGTCCTCGACCTCCTGCGCGAGCACCTCAAGATCCCCGTCGGGTGACGTGAGCTGCGCGTTCCCGGTCACACCCGGACGCGCACGCGGGAACTTACCGGCCGGTTCACTCGTTCGCCCTTGGCGGACGTGTCGGGAAGTCACTGCCCGTCGACGGGACGGGTCGGTAACGTGGTGGCACGGCCGGCCGGAAGGAGGCGCGCGATGACCGTGCTGCTACGCGAGGCGATCGGTGATCGGCTCCGCCATGCCCGCACCACCCAACGCCGCACGCTGCGCGAGGTCTCCAGGACCGCCCGCGTCAGCCTGGGGTACCTCTCCGAGGTGGAGCGTGGCCGCAAGGAGGCGTCCAGCGAGCTGCTGGCCGCCATCTGCGAGGCGTTGGACCTGCCCCTGTCGGAGCTGCTGCACCTGGTCGCCTCGGACATCGGCGCCGTCCAGGCGCCCGTGCCGACCCCGGCCGAACTGGCCGAGCGGACCGCCGCGCCCGCGGCGGCGAGCCTGGAGGCGGGTGCGATGGTGCCCGCGGTGATCGGCAACGACCTGTCCGACCTGCGGTTGCAGCCCGTGCTCACGCACCGGCTGTCGACCTCGATCAGCAAGCCGCGCAACGCGGTGGTGGCGGCGTAACCCTGCCCACACACGTGCCAGAGCCGAGCCGGTCCGACCGGCTCGGCTCTCGGCGTTCCAGGCGTGGACGTGCAACGAGTTGGCAACCCACGCCGGGGTCGCCGCGTCCCTCTGGAGTCGGACGGGCAGGATGACCATGCCGACGAAAGTCGGGGGTGACTCAGGGTGATCCCGGATATCTCCCCAGGTCGGTGGAAGCAGCGCGGGACAACTGACACGATGGAACCAACACCGGCACCGGGTCGTTGCCAATCACGAGCGCGAGCCAGGGAAGTGCGGAGAAGGCAGGCGTAGGAGATGGCCAACCCTTTCGTGAAGGCATGGAAGTACTTCATGGCGGCTTTTTCGTCGAAGATCGACGAGCACGCCGACCCGAAGGTGCAGATCCAGCAGGCCATCGAGGAGGCGCAGCGGCAGCACCAGGCGCTGTCGCAGCAGGCCGCCGCGGTGATCGGCAACCAGCGCCAGCTCGAGATGAAGCTCAACCGCCAGCTCGGTGAGGTGGAGAAGCTGCAGGCATCCGCACGCCAGGCGCTCGTGCTCGCCGACGAGGCCAGGGCGAAGGGCGACGAGCCGCGGGCGACGCAGTTCGAGACCGCCGCGCAGGGCTTCGCCACCCAGCTGGTGACCGCCGAGCAGAGCATCGAGGACCTGAAGACGCTGCACGACCAGGCGTTGCAGGCCGCCACGCAGGCCAAGCAGGCCGTCGAGCGCAACGCGATGGTCCTGCAGGGCAAGCTCGCGGAGCGCACCAAGCTGCTCAGCCAGCTGGAGCAGGCGAAGATGCAGGAGCAGGTCTCGCACTCGCTGCGCCAGATGACCGAGCTGGCCGCGCCGAGCAACACGCCGTCGCTGGAGGAGGTCCGCGACAAGATCGAGAAGCGGTACACCACCGCGCTCGGTTCCGCGGAGCTGGCGCAGAACTCGGTGCAGGGCCGGATGCTGGAGGTCCAGCAGTCGACCACCGAGATGGCGGGCCACTCGCGGCTGGAGCAGATCCGGGCGTCGATGGCGGGCGGCAAGGTCGCCGGCGAGGTGACCAGCGGTCAGCCGGCCAGTGCGAGCGCGAGCATCCAGCAGGAGATCCAGCAGCGGGTGCAGCAGACGCAGGCGCAGCCCACCCAGCAGATCCGGCAGAACCCGCCGGCGAGCCAGGGCTGAGAGGGTGGTGTCCGCGATGGAACCCCGGCGGAAGGTGGCCGGCGAGATCGCCCAGATCATCGGCGGCCAGCTCCAAGGGCAAGTCGCGGACCAGGTGAAGCGGCGTTACGCCGCGTGGAACGACCCGCGCGCGAAGCTCGACCGGCGGTACCGCCGGTCGAGCCGCGTGCTCGCCTTCTGGCTGATCGTGCTGGCCCTGCTCACGGCCGTCGGCACGCTGGCCCTCCTCAACGTGATCGGTCCCGGGATCGGGGTCGCCGCGGCGCTGGGGTTCGCCGGCACGTCCGTGCTGGCGGTGCGCACGAACATGAAGATGAGGGGCATCGACGCGGCCCGGCGCGAGCTGGCGATCGCGCCGGTGCACGAACCGCTGCCCGCCCGCTCCTCGGCGGCGCGTCAGCCGATGGAACGGCTGGAGGACGCCGAGGACACGCTGCGCGAGCTGCTGCGCCAGCTCGACTCGGCCGCGCTGACCTCCGTGCCGACCGACTCGGTCGAGCAGGCCCGCGCCACCGGCTCCGAGGCCTCGTCCGCGCTCCGGGCCGTGTCCCGCCAGCTCCAGGCCGTCGAACGCGCGCGCGACACCGCGCCGCCGTTGCAGCGGGCACCGCTGGTCGAGGGCGTGCGCAGGCTGCGGACCCAGCTGGACGAGGGCGTGGACGGCTACTGCGGCCTGGTCGCCGCGGCCGGTCGGGTGCTCGCCGAGAGCACCGCGTCCAACCCCCGGCAGGTGCTGGGTGACGCGACGGACCACCTCGCCGGCCTGGCGTCGGCGCTGCGCGAGCTGTCGCGCTGACCGTCGGCCCGCCCGACGTCGTCGGACGATCCGCCTGACCGACCGTTCACACCCGCGCGGCCATCTGCACGAACCTCGGTTACATCACGTTGCGTAGCGGAGTTGGGCTGACCTCGCCGCCTCAGTGGCGTACGCTGCTGCAATCGTGTGATTATCAGACCGTTATATAGCCGCGGCCACTACATGGCGTGGCAGGATCCTCGGGTCGGACAGCGCGGTCCGTCCTGGTCGCCGGGGAGGTCGTTGAGTGGCGTTGTGGACCGTGCGCGGAGATGGCCGCCCCACCGACGGCGACGCCATCGCGCCCGAGGAGCGGCTCAGCTGGCCGCGCACCATCGGGTTCGGCGCCCAGCACCTGGTCGCCATGGCAGGCGCCACGATCCTCGTCCCCGCCACCACCGGGCTCCCGGTCGGCACCACCCTGCTGTTCTCGGGCCTCGGCACGCTGCTGTTCCTCCTGATCACCCGCAACCGGGTGCCCAGCTACCTCGGCGCGTCGTTCGCGTTCATCGCGCCGCTGTCCGCCGCCCGTGACGAGGGCATCGCCGCGCAGCTCGGCGGCGTGCTCGCGGCCGGCCTGCTGGTGATCATCCTCGGCGTCGCGGTGAAGGCGCTGGGCGTGCGGCTGCTGGAAGCCGTGATGCCGCCGGTGGTGACCGGGGCGGTGGTCGTGCTGATCGGGCTCAACCTGTCGCACCGGGCCACCGAGTCGTTCGCCAAGCAGCCGCTCCCCGCCGTGGTGACGCTGGGCGTGATCCTGCTGTGCGGCGTGCTCGGTCGTGGTGTGGCGTTCCGCTTCTCCGTGCTCATCGGCGTGGTCGCCGGGTGGGCGCTCGGCTTCTGGCTCGGCCTGGTCGACACGGGCGCGGTCGGTCGGGCCTCCTGGTTCGGGCTGCCCGAGTTCCACGCGCCGGAGCTGCGGCCGTCGGTCACGCTGCTGGTGCTGCCGGTGGTGATCGTGCTGGTCGCGGAGAGCGTCGGCCACGTCAAGGCGATCGGCGCGCTGACCGGCCGCAACCTCGACGGCAACGTCGGTGACTCGATCATCGCGAACGGCGTGTCCACCGCGCTGGCGGGCTTCGGCGGCGGGTCGGGCACCACCACGTACTCCGAGAACATCGGCGTGATGGGGGTGACCAGGGTCTTCTCCACCGCCGCGTACGCGGTCACGGGGGTGGCCGCGGTGCTCATGTCGTTCTCGCCGAAGCTCACCGCGGCGCTCTCGACCATCCCGGCGGGCGTCGTCGGCGGCGCCACGCTCGTGCTGCTCGGCCTGATCAGCCTGGTCGGCGTGCGGGTGTGGATGGACAACCGGGTCGACCTGACCAACCCCGGCAACGCCCTGGTCGGCGGTGCGGCCCTGGTGGCGGGGGTGGGCGACCTGACGTTGGAGCTGGGCGACATGAAGCTGGGCGGCCTGGTCTGGGGCTCGCTGCTCGTGGTGATCCTGCACCCGGTGCTGCGCTGGCTGCGGGCGGCCCGCAAGGCCTGAGGGCCACTGCCCCGGGAGCGTCTCCTCGTGGGCGGGGTCGTTCCGACGCCTACGAGGACGCGTGGAGCAGCGCGCGGTTGATGCGGCCGACCAGACCCGGGCCCTCGTAGATGAAGCCGGTGTAGACCTGGAGCAGGCTCGCGCCCGCGTCGAGCATCCGCTTGGCGTCGTCCGGGCCCGCGATGCCGCCGACGCCGATGATCGGCAGCCGGCCGTCGGTCTCCCGGCTCACGAACCGCACCACCTCGCGGGCGCGGGCGGCCAACGGCCTGCCGCTCAGCCCGCCCGCCTCGTGCGCGAGCCGCTGGTCCGCCGGGGCCAGGCCGTCGCGCGACAGCGTGGTGTTGGTCGCGATCAGGCCGCTGACCTCGTGCTCGGCGCACACCTCCAGCAGCTCCGCGATCGCGGGGTCGGTCAGGTCGGGCGCGATCTTGACCAGGATCGGCTTGCGCGGCTTCGACCCGGCGAGCTCGTGCGCGGTGGCGTTGAGCGCGGACAGCAGCTCGGTCAACGCCGCGCGGTCCTGGAGGCTGCGCAGGCCCGGCGTGTTGGGCGAGCTGATGTTGATCGCGAAGTAGTCGCCGTGCCGGTAGAGCGCGCGCAGGGACGTCCGGTAGTCCTCCACGGCGTCCTCGACCGGCGTGACCTTGGACTTGCCCAGGCTGATGCCCAGCGGCACGGACAGCGGGCCGAGGCGGTCGAGCCGGTTGGCCAGCTCCAGCGCGCCGTCGTTGTTGAAGCCCATCCGGTTGATGATCGCCTCGCTGTCGCGCAGCCGGAACAGGCGCGGCTTCGGGTTGCCCGGCTGCGCGTGCCGGGTGACCGTGCCGACCTCGACGAACCCGAACCCCAGCGCGCCCCACGCGGGCAGCGCCCGGCCGTTCTTGTCCAGCCCCGCGGCCAGGCCGACCGGGTTGGGGAACCGCACGCCGAAGACCGTGCGCTCCGAGGCGGGCTTGCGGCGCACGAGCTTCGCCGCCGGGCTCACCTTGGCGAGCAGGCCGAGGGTGGTCTCGTGGACCCGCTCCGCGTCACCGCCGTGCATCCGGAACAACGCCTTGCGCACCACGCTCTTGTAGACCACGGCGGTAACCCTAAGCGATCGGCCCTGGCTGGCAGCGCGGGCACCAGTACGACGGGCGCTCCAGCACGCCCGCGCCCTGCCCGCCGACGCGCACCCTCGTCCCGCAGCGCAGGCACGGCCTGCCGGACCGCTCGAACACCCAGTGCTGCCGCCCGCGTCCCATCAGGCCGGTCGTGTTCTGCTCCGGTCGCCAGGCGTTCGCCAGCAGCAGCTTGCGCGCCAGCCGCACCACCTCCGCCGGGTCCACCGCCGACACCGGGCTCCACGGCGAGGCGCCCAGCAGGAAGCACACCTCGGCCTTGTAGAGGTTGCCCACACCGGCCATGACCCGCTGGTCCAGCAGCGCGAGGCCCAGTTCCCGGTCCGGGTCCGCCGCGAGCCTGGCGGCGGCCTCGGCGGCACGCCCGTCGTCCCAGTCGCCCAGCAGGTCCGGGCCCAGGTGACCGACCAGCCGCGACTCCTGGTCGGTCGGCAGCAGCTCCAGGTCGTGCAGCGCGAACCCGACCGCGACCCGGTCCGGCACCTCCAGCAGCGCCCGCACCTGGTGGCCCGGCCGCTTCCAGCGCTCGCCCGGCCGGTAGAGGTGCCAGGCGCCGTCCATCCGGAAGTGGCTGTGCAGGCTCAGGTCGCCGGAGAACCGGGTGAACAGGTGCTTGCCGACCGAGTGCACCCCGAGCACGTCCCGACCGCTCAGGTCGGCGGTGGCCCACCTCGGGTGGCGCAGTTCGCCGCGCAGGACTCGGCGGCCGGCCAGCGCCTCGTTCAGGCGGTGCCCGGCCAGGAAGACCGTGTCACCCTCGGGCACCGCTGTCGAAAGCCACCTTCAGGCCGAAGCCCACCAGGACGGACGCGGTCAGCCGCTCGGTCCACCGCCGCACCGCGGGCCTGGTCAGCACGAGCGCCGCCCGGCCGGCCAGCCACACCACGACGACCTGCCACACCTGGCCGATGCCCACGTGCACGCCGACCAGCAGCGCGCCCCACCCGGCCGACGCCTGGTCGGAGGGCAGGAACTGGGGCAGCAGGCTCAGGTAGAACACGCCGATCTTGGGGTTGAGCAGGTTCGTGGTGAACCCGATCCGCAACGCCTGGGCCGGCGTGACCGACGGCACCTCGGCCGGCCCGTCCAGCACGCCGCGCCACGACTTCCACAGCGCCGACCCGCCCAGCCACAGCAGGTACGCCGCGCCCGCGTAGCGGACCACGTCGTAGGCGACCTGCGAGGCGACCAGCAGCGCGGTCAGCCCGGCGATGCTCGCCGCACCCCACACCAGGCAGCCCAGCGTCGTGCCGAACCCGCCGACCAACCCGACCTTGCGGCCGCCGCCCAGCACCATGCGCACCAGCATCATGGTGTCCAGGCCGGGCGTGATCGTGAGCAGGACCGCCGCGACGGTGAACGCCAGGAGGGCCGTCGTGCTCACGCGTCCACCGCTTCCTCGATCTCCTCGTCGTCGAAGTCGTGGTGCACGGCCCGGCGGCGGCTGCGGCTGATCCGCAGTATCCGAGCCAACAGCAGGTTGAACGCCAGCGCCACCTCGCGCGCGCCAGGCGTGCCCCACTCGTGGATCGGCATGCACGCGCCCTGCGCCTGCTGCACCGCGAGCCGGTCCGGCAGCGCCACCGGCATCACCAGCGGCCCGAAGATGTCGCGCAGCTCCTCGATGCGGAACTGGTGCTCGTGCGACCTCGGCCGCACCCGGTTCACCACCACGCCCAGCGGTTGCAGCTCCTCGTTGTGCTCGCGCTCGGCCTGCACCGCCTCGAAGGCCCGCTGCACGCCCGCCACCGCGAACATCGTGGGCTCCGTCACCAGCAGCGCGCGGTCCGCCGCGACCAGCGCCGACCGGGTCAGCTGACCCAGCGACGGCGGGCAGTCCAGCAGCACCAGCTGGTAGGGCTCCTCGTCGTCCTGGAGCAGCCGCAACGCCTCGCGCAACCGGCCGAGGCGGGTCTCGCCGGGGTCCGGGTGGTTCAGCGACTCGGCGTCCTCCGACCCGGCCAGCACGTCCACCCCGTCACCCCATGCGCTGGTCGCGATCGCCTTGTCCAGCGTGTCGGCGCTCGGGTCCTGCAGGACGTCGTAGATGCTGGCCTCGGTGTCGCCGGGTTCGAGCGTCGAGGTGGCGTTGCACTGCGGGTCGAGGTCGATGACCAGCGTCCGGACACCGCGCCGCAGCGCCGCCGACGCGAGACCGAGCGCGACCGTCGTCTTCCCAACGCCACCCTTGAGGCTGAGCACCGCCACCGTATGCACGTAGTGCAGCCTACGGCCCTTACGCTCTACGTCCATGCGACCGGACGCCGTACAGAGGGTGCTCGACGCCGAGCTGACCGCCGCGCGCGACCGCAGGGGCGGTGAACCGCCGCGGGTGCTCGACGTCGGCGGTGGCAGCGGTGTGTGGGCCGTGCCACTGGCCGTGGCGGGCTGCTCGGTGACGGTGGTCGACCCGAGTCCGGACGCGCTGGCCACGTTGCACCGCCGTGCGGCGGACGAGGGCGTGCTGGACCGCATCACGGCCGTGCAGGGCGACACCGACGCGCTGGACGGCGACGGTTCGGCCGACCTGGTGCTCGGGCACGGGCTGCTGGAGGTCGTGGACGACGTGGACGCGGCGCTGGCCGCCCTGGCCGCCGCCGTCACGCCGGGTGGCGCGGTGTCGTTGCTGGTGGCGAACCGGTACGCGGCCGTGCTGCACCGGGCCATCGCCGGTCGGCTGGTCGACGCGCGGCGCCTGCTGGACGACGAGGCCGGTCAGCTCACCGGCACCCGCGACCCGCTGCGCCGCCGGTTCGACGTGGCCGCGCTGGAGGCGCTGGTGCCGGCGGCGGGCCTGGAGGTCGAGCTGGTCCAGGGGCACGGCGTGGTGTCCGACCTGGTCCCGGGCGCGGTGCTGGAGGCCAACCCGGGCGCCGCCGAGGCGTTGGCCGAGCTCGAACTGGCCGCGTCGACCCGCTCGCCGCTGCGCGACGTGGCCGCCCGCTTGCACGTGTTGGGCCGAAAGCCGGCCCGAGTGCGGTAGAACGGACGTCCCGCCGCCTACCCGCAGAGGATCAGCCATGGGAGACCCGCACTTAGCCGGAGCCTGCTGATGGCCGGACCCGCGCCCGAAGACCTGGAGCCCCGGGTGCGCGCGGCCGTCGCCGGTGACCGCCGGGCCACCGAGTCGCTGCTGGCCACCGTCCGCCCGCTGGTGGTCCGCTACTGCCGCGCCCGCGTGGGCGGTCAGGAGCGTTCGTTCACGTCGGCCGACGACGTGGCGCAGGAGGTGTGCCTGGCGCTGCTGACCGCGCTGCCCACCTACAAGGACCACGGTCGGCCGTTCCTGGCGTTCGTCTACGGGATCGCCGCGCACAAGGTGGCCGACGCGCACCGCGCGGCGTTGCGCAACAAGGCCGATCCGGTGCCCGAGCTGCCCGACACCCCCGACGACGAGCACGTGCGCCCCGAGCAGGCGGCGTTGCGGCAGGAGTTGTCGCTCCACGTCGGCGCGCTGCTGCGGCTGCTGCCCGAGAAGCAGCGGGAGATCCTCGTGCTGCGGGTCGTGGTGGGGCTCTCGGCGGAGCAGACCGCCGCCGCCGTCCACGCCACGCCCGGTGCCGTTCGGGTGGCGCAACACCGGGCGCTCGTCCGACTCCGTCGGGTAATTGATCGCGCTTTGGTCACCCAACGCAGTTGGTAATCGGCCTGGTTCGCCCATTCGGGTTGCAAACGCGGCCATTCGGACTAACTTTCTGTGACCCGCGTCATCACCGTGCGAAACCCACGTCGCGTTCGCATGTGCCCCCGAGAGTCGTCCAGCGCGCGGACGTCGAGGAGCTCGCGATGACAGCAGTGGTGGTCGGGTTTGCAGGTGTGCCGGTACTTCGCGGTGATGCGGTGAGGGCGGTGGTGCCCGTGCAGTCCGAGGACGTCCCGCACCCTCCACCGGCACGGGTGGGAGGAGGACCGGAGAAGCACGTCGAGGCGGCGGTCCGGGGTGACCGGCGGGCGGTCGAGGCGTTGCTGGCCGAGATCAGGCCCGTGGTCGTGAAGTACTGCCGGGCCAGGGTCGGCACCGGGCAGCGGTCGTCGGCGTCGGCGGAGGACGTGGCCCAGGAGGTCTGCCTCGCCGTGCTGAAGGCGCTGCCCAACTACCGGGAGCAGGGTCGGCCGTTCCTGGCCTTCGTCTACGGGATCGCGGCGCACAAGGTCGCGGACGCCCACCGCGCGTCGGCGCGCAACCGGGCCGAGTCCGTGCCCGAGCTGCCCGACAGCGCGGGCAACGAGCCGGGGCCCGAGCTGCGGGCGCTGCAGGGCGAGCTGTCGGACCGGGTGGGGCAGCTGCTGAGCGTCCTGCCGGACCGCCAGCGGGAGATCCTGGTGCTGCGCGTGGTGCTCGGCCTGTCCGCCGAGGAGACCGCGGACGCGGTGGGTTCGACGCCGGGCGCGGTGCGCGTGGCCCAGCACCGGGCGTTGACGCGCCTGCGCAAGGCGTTGGACGAGGTCTCGAACGGCAGGTGAAGTCGGCTCAGTGCCGCCAGCGGGTCAGCGCGGCGATCTCCTCCGGTGAGCAGTCGGCGAACCGGGCGACCTCGCCGCGCCGCACGTCGACGATCGTCGCGGCGAACTCCGCGCCGAACGCCTCGGTCAGCACCTCGTCCGCCTCGAACGCCGCCACGGCCTCCTCCAGGGACGTCGGCAGGCGCCGGACGTCGGGCAGCGCGACCGGGTCCACCCCGACCGGCTCCGGCAGCCGTTCGCGGTCCACGATCCCGGCCAGGCCGGCCGCCATCGTCGCCGCCACCGCCAGGTACGGGTTGGCGGACAGGTCGTAGCAGCGGACCTCCAGGTCACGCCCCGCGACCAGGCGCAACGCCGCCTCCCGGTTCTCCAGCCCCCACGCGGCGAACGCGCCCGCCCAGTGCCGCGGCACCAACCGCAGGTACCCGGCCACCGACGGCGATCCGATCGCGCACAGCGCGGGCAGCCGGCGCAGCACACCCGCGGCGAACGCCTCGGCGTCGTCGGTCAGCCCGAACCAGCCCTCGCCGCCGTCGAACAGGTTGCGGCCGTCGCGCCACAGGCTCAGGTGCAGGTGACCGCCGTTGCCCACGCCGTCGGCGGTGACCTTCGGCGAGAACGACGCGCGCAGGCCGTGCCGCAGCGTGATGGCCCGGATCGTCTCGCGCACCAGCACCGACGTGTCCGCCGCGTGCACCGGGTCCTCCGGGATGGTGGACACCTCGAACTGCCCCGGCGCGTACTCGGGGTGGAACTGGAGCACGTCCACGTCCTGCTCGGCCAGCGCCGACAGCAGGTCGGCGGCGTAGTCGGACAGCTCCACCTGGCGGGCGTGGCCGTACGCGGGTCCGGTGGTGGCGGGCAGGAACTCGTCGGTGCCGCCCTGGCCGACGACCCACTCCACCTCGAAGCCCGCCTGGACCGCGTAGCCGTGCACGGCGAGCCGGTCGGCCACCGCCCGCGCCAGGCCGCGCTCGTCCTGCGGGTGCGGTTCGCCGTCCTGGTCGAAGCGGTCGGCCGGCGCCCACGCCCAGCCCGGCTGCGCCGCCAGCACGGTCAGCCGGTCGAGGTCCGGCCGCAGCCGCAGGTCACCGACCGGGCCGCCCGCGTGCCGCCCGGCGACGATCGTGTCGTCCAGCAGGAACACGTCGAACACCGGTGACGCGCCCACGCCGTCGGCGGCGGCTCTGGGCAGGCCCGCGAGCGGGACCGACTTCACCCTGGTGATGCCGCTGTGGTCGACCCAGGTGAGCGCGACCGCCACCACGTCCTGCTCCAGCAGGTCGTCCACCAGGTCGGCGGCCAGCGCACGTCGGTGCTCCCGCTCGGCTGTGTCCATCGTGCGTGGTTACACCAGGTCACTAGAGTTCAACAAGTGGACCCGCTGCTGCCGTGCGTGGCCTCGGCGCCCCTCCTCGACCACCACTGCCACGGCGTGCTGGGCACTGATCTCGACCGCTTGGCGTTCGAGTCGAACCTGACCGAGGCCGAGTCCCCGTCGCCCCGGGGCACGTCGCTGTTCGACTCGTCGTTGGGGCTCGCGGTGCGGCGCTGGTGTGCGCCTTTGCTGGATCTGCCGCCCCTCGCGCCGGCCGGGGAGTACGTGGCGCGGCGTCGGTCGCTGGGCGCGGCCGAGGTGAACCGGGCGCTGCTGTCCGCGACCGGGATCTCGACGTTCCTGGTGGACCGCGGCACGTGGCCGGAGGGCTTCGTGGGGCCCGCCGAGTTCACCGGTTCGCGTGAACTGCCCGTGCTGCGGCTGGAGCGGGTGGCCGAGGACGTCGTCGACGGTGGCCCGGCCGCCGGGTTCCCGGCGCGGGTGCGGGAGGTGCTGGACTCGTCGTCGGCGGTCGCGGCGAAGTCGATCGCGGCCTACCGGGTGGGGCTGGACCTCGACCCGGCGCGGCCGTCGGACCGGGAGGTGGTCGCCGCCGCGGGGGAGTGGCTGACCTCCGGCTCGGCCCGGTGCGCGGACGCGGTGATCAGCCGGTTCCTGGTGTGGGAGGCGCTGGACCGCGGGCTGCCCGTGCAGTTCCACGTCGGCTACGGGGACGCGGACCTGTCGCTGCACCGGTGCGACCCGCTGCTGCTCACCGACCTGCTGCGGGCGACCGCACCGCTCGGCGTGCCGGTCGTGCTGCTGCACAACTACCCGTTCCACCGCAACGCCGGGTACCTGGCGCAGGTGTTCCCGCACGTGTTCGCGGACCTGGGGCTGGCCACGCACGCGGTCGGGCACCAGGCGGGCCGGGTGCTGGCCGAGGCGCTGGAGATCGTGCCGTTCGGGAAGTTCCTGTTCTCGACCGACGCGTTCGCGCTGGCCGAGCTGTACTACCTGGGTGCGCAGTTCTTCCGCCGCGCGTTGTCGGACTTCCTGTCGGAGGGGTTGCGGGAGGATGCTCTCGCCCTGGCGGACGCGGAGAGGATCACCCGCCTGATCGGGTGGGAGAACGCGCACCGCGCCTACCGCCTGGAGTAGGGTCTCGAACGGGTGTTCGGCTTGATGGGGGTGGACGTGGGCCGCAGCGCGAACCTGCCGCGCGGTCTCGTCGACCGCTTCCGCGCACGGGACGGCGTCTGGCCGGACGACACCGGCTGCTCGATGCTGCACGTGGACATGGACGCCTTCTACGCGTCGGTCGAGATCCGCGACCGGCCGGAGCTGGCGACCAGACCGGTGGTCGTGGGCGGCACGGCGAACCGGGGCGTGGTCGCGTCGGCGAACTACCTGGCTCGCGAGTTCGGCGTGCGGTCCGCCATGCCGACCTCGCACGCGCGCAGGCTCGCGCCGCACGCGGTGTTCGTGTCGCCCAACTTCGCCCGGTACCAGGAGGTCTCGCGCGGGGTGATGTCGATCTTCCGGGACGTCACGCCGCTGGTCGAGCCCCTGAGCCTGGACGAGGCGTTCCTCGACGTGAGCGGTGCGCTGAAGCGGATGCGGTCGAGCCCAGCGCAGGTCGCGCAGCTGATCCGGGCGCAGGTCGAGCAGGCGCACGGGATCACCTGCTCGGTGGGCGTCGCGCCGACGAAGTTCCTGGCCAAGCTCGCGTCCGGGATGTGCAAACCGGACGGGATGATGGTCGTGCCGCAGGACGAGGTGCTGTCGTTCCTGCACCCGCTGCCGGTGTCCGCGCTGTGGGGCGTGGGGCAGCGGACGGCCGAGCAGCTGGACCGGGTGGGGCTGGAGACGGTGGCGGACGTGGCGGCCACGCCGCTGCCCCGGCTGCGCAGGCTGATCGGGGTGGCGCTGGCCGAGCACCTGCACGCGTTGGCGCAGGGGCACGACGACCGGCCGGTGGTGCCGCACACGCGGGAGAAGTCGATCGGCGCGGAGGAGACGTTCGAGGTCGACCACTTCGACCGCGAGCTGCTGCGCCGCGAGCTGCTGCGGCTGTCGGAGCGTTCGGCGGCGACGCTGCGGGCGCGCGGGCTGCGCGGGCGCACGGTGTCGATCAAGGTGCGGTTCTCCGACTTCACCACGATCACCCGGTCCCGCACGTTGCGGGTGGCCACGGACGTGACGCAGGAGGTCTACAAGACGGCCTCGACCCTGCTGGACGAGCAGGTGCCGCCCGGCGCGGTGCGGTTGATCGGGGTGCGGATCGAGCAGCTGGTCGAGGGCGACGACGGCGAGCAGCTGATGTTCGACGCGCCGGAGCGGGGCTGGCGCGAGGCGGAGCAGGCGGCCGACCAGGCGCGGTCGAAGTTCGGCACGGCGGCGATCCGTCCGGCGTCCCTGCTGGGCCAAGGGCCCACCCGTTCGGGGCTGAAGGAGCCGAAGCCGGACCGCGAGCCCTGATCGCGCCCGGTCGTCCCGGTGTTCGGCTGTCCCGGCGTTCGATTCTTCCGGTGTTCGGGTTCCCGACCCCCGCGACCGCGCCGTTCGGGTGGTCGGAGGGCTTGACCGGGGCCCCGCGGGCGATCACCCGGCACAGTGGGGGCCGTGGATCGGTTCTGGGGTCTGCTCACGCCCTCCGAGCACGAGGTGCTCCTGGCGGCGGGTGTCGAGCGCGACTACCCGTCCGGGTCCGTGGTCTGCCACGAGGGTGAGGTCAGCCGGCACGTGCTGGTCGTCCGGCGCGGCCTGCTGCGGGTGACCAAGACGACCGCCAACGGCAGCGAGAAGGTCCTGGCCGTGCGCGGGGCCGGTGACATCGTCGGTGAGCGCTCGGCGGTGGACGGACAGCCGCGGTCGGCGACGGTGTGGGCCTTGGGCGCGGTGCGAGCGCTGGTGCTGTCCGCCGGCGCGTTCGCGGGCCTGTGCCAGCGGTACCCGCGCATCGCGTGGTCCGTGCTGATCGTCGTGGTGGCCAGGCAGCGGGACACCGACCGCCAGCGGGTGCAGATCAGCGGCACGGCCACCCAGCGCGTCGCCGCCGTCCTCATCGACGTGGCGCTGCAACGGGGGGTCGCGGACCAGGGCGAGATCGCGTTGAGCCAGGAGGACCTCGCGGGAATCGCGGGAACATCGCGGGAATCGCTCGTGCGGGTGCTGCGCGTGCTGCGCGAGGAGGGCATCATCAGCACCGGGCGGCGAAAGATCGACATCCACCGCGTGAGCCGGCTCTACGACTTCACCAACTGACTTCCCGTTCTGCGTCATCTGACGCAGAACTCGGCGGCCACACCTCGTACAAATGAGGACATCAGCCGAGTTCAGAGGGGGAGTCATGAACCAGATCGAGGAGCAGGGCAAGTCCCGCCGGCGGTTCACCGAGCGTCTCGCGAGCACCCTCGTCTTCACCGTCGTCATGGTGTCGGCGGCCGTGGTGATCATCCTCAAGTCCGACCTCGACGGCGTGGTCGCGCTCGCTGTCTCCTTCGCGCTCGCCGGCGGCCTGGTCGCCGTGATGGACGCCTGGCGCGAGGTCCGCTCCGCCCGTCGCGAGCAGCAGGTGGAGCTCCCCGACGAGGAGCTCGTCAGCCTCTGAGTCCACGCGGTGGTCAACGAGGGGTGACCGCCGTCTTCCGAGGCCTTCCGCAGACTGGTCGGGTCTGCGGAAGGCCTCTTTTCGCTCGTTGGCCGGGAGTTGTCCACAGGCCGACGAGTTGTCCACAGTTCCGGTTTCCACCGTCGACCGACCTCCCCGAACCGTCGATCGTGGACGCATGCGCACCTCGAACCGCACCACCATCGACCTGGACGCCCTGGGCGGCCTCTTCCCGCACCGCGTCGCCACCGCGTCGGAGCTGCTGAGCCTCGGCCTGCCGAGCGGCGAGCTGGCCGTCCGGTGCCGCCCGCGCGGTCCGTGGCAGCACGTCCTGCCCGGCATCCTGCTCCTGGCCCGAACACCGCCGACCCGGCTGCAACTGGTGCGCGCGGCCCTGCGGTACGGCGGGCCGGGCACCCTGCTCACCGGTCCGGACGCGCTCCAGCTGCACGGCATGCGGGCACTGCCCGCCGCCGGCCCGGTGCAGATCCTCGTCACCCGCGCGATCGAGCCGGCCGCGGGGATCCGCATCACCCGCACCCGCCAGTTACCGGACCCGGTGCTGCGCCGGGGCTTCCTGACGGTCCCGCTGGCGAGGGCCGCCGTCGACACCGCCAAGGCGCTGCGGGCACGTGACGACATCCGGGCCGTGCTGACGGAGGTCGTTCGCCACGGTGGTGTCCCGGTGGCCGACCTCAGACCGGGTCTGGCGCGCGGTTCGGAGCCCGCCAGGCAGGTGCTGTCGGAGCTGGCCGACGGCGTGCGGTCCGTGCCGCAAGCCTGGGCGCGGGCCGTCCTGGACGACCTGCCCCTGCCGGTGCCCACGTGGGGCGTGGTCCTGCAGTCGGCGGAGGGCCGTCCGTTGGGCGTGGCGGACGCCTGGTGGGACGGCCTCGGCCTGGCCTGGCAGTTCACCACCCCCGCGCCTGCCCGAGACCTCCTGGCCGCCGCGGGAGCGGTAGTCCTGCACACCACCCCGTCCCGCCTGCGCGGATCCCCGGCAGCCGTGGCGCAGGACCTGCTACGAGCCGCAACCCAAGCCACCACCCGCCCGAGGCCCGACCTGCGCCCCAACCCAAGCCCCACTCCCAGCCCTCACCACCGCATCGCGAGGAGGTCCCCAACCCCAACCCACCTCTGACCGGCGCGGCCAACGGTCCGACCGCCCCGACCGCCCCGACCGCCGCCCCCCGACCGCCGACCATCGACCCTGACCGCGACCGCCGGTCCCGTCCGTGGGGCCGGACCGCCGGTCCCGACTGACCATCGACCGCCGACCCGACCGCCGACCATCGACCGCCGACCCGACTGCCGCCCGCCGCCCCAACCGCCGACCGCCGACCCGACCGGCCATCGACCGCCGACCCGACCGCCAACCGCCCGACCCGACCGCCAACCCGACCCGAACGCCGTCCGCCGACGCCCGACCGCCAGCGGCTATCGATCCAAATGAAAGGAGCCGCCCAGCCCACCCCTGCCCCCGAAGCAGGCACGGGCACCCTCCCAGCCCCCCAGCTCCCCAGCCGCCCTTGGGCTCGGGCCTTGGGCCTCATCGTCTCCCGGTCCCCGCCGGTCCCCGCCGGCCCCCTACAGCCCAGGCCCCGCGCCCGACCACCTGTCCGCTCGCAAGCGCAGTCCGAGCGGGCTTGCCGGGCCTCGGCGTGGCCCCATCGAGGGACACCCGGCCGGGTGGCGGTCATCCGCTTCTCGAACGTCCCGCTGCGGCCTGTCCGATCGATCCGCTCCATCGGCACGAAGACGAACGAGACGATAGGGAGGAGGTGATCATCTGGATCTTGGCCGGGCGGCGGCGCGGGGTGTGGAGGGCGCGGGCTTCGTGGTCCCGTACTCCGTCTGGGCGGATGCCTGCCGCCGGGAAGGGGAGTGGGGGCTGGTGTGATCTCGGTCTCGGTTGGTCGCGCATGCGGGCTAGGCGGTCGGTGACTCTGGGTGACCGGGATAGCCGAAAGGAGGGATGAAGGGCGGGGGATTCGGGCGTTGCTGCGCGTTCCGGGCCGCGATGTGGCCGTCGGGGTGCTTCGATCAGTGCCGCGAAGAGGGCGGCAACGCAGCTTTCTGAGGTCTTGACAGTCGACCCGAGGTGGATTCGTGCGACCTCACGGCGGTCTGACCGTTGACCCGTGAGGATGATGGTGACAGAACGAACCGCTTAGGGGCACGGACTGGGTAGTCGGCAAGGCTCGCGAATCGTATCCTGGTCGTGACGCCCCCAGGGCGGGGCGTCCGCCGGGACCGGCGGCAACCGTGATTACCCGGCGCCCGCGACCGCTGTGCCGGAGGAGGAGCCATGCCACTCTCCGAGCACGAGCAGCGACTGCTCGACCAGATCGAGCGCGCGCTCTACGCCGAGGACCCGAAGTTCGCATCCACTGTGCGCGGTGCCAAGCTGCGCAAGCCGTCACGACGGCGTCGCATCCAAGGCATCGCGTTGTTCGCCGTGGGTGTGGCACTGCTGGTGACGGGTGTGATGTTGCCGAAGCTCGCTGGTATCCCGGTGGTGAGCGTGGTCGGCTTCTTGTTGATGTTCTTCGGCGTGCTGCTCACCGTGACGACTCTGCGTCGTGGTGACCAGGGTGCCGAAGCGCCCAACGAAGAGGGAAGCCGGCCCAGCCGCAGCTCGTTCTCACAGAAGATGGAAGAACGTTTCCGTCGCCGTTTCGAGGACGAGTAGTCCGCGCGACAGCCCAACCGCTCCACCGAACGACTGCCCCACCGAACAACGCAGACGGCCC
>NZ_JBFAAX010000023.1:0-25000 GCF_040639995.1 Actinosynnema sp. NPDC023658
CCAGGCGTTCGGCCACCGCCGCGGTGCCCGCCGCGCCGATGCCGCGGCCACGGCGGTCCGGCCGCACCCAGACGCCCTGGATCTGGCCGACCTGCGTCGACATGGCCCCGATCTCGGCCTTGAACACCACGTCGCCGCCCTCGAACCGGGCGAACGCCCGCCCGCCGGCGATCAGCTCGGCCACCCGCGCCCGGTAGGACGCGCCGCCGTCCTCGGCGCACGGGTCGACGCCGACCTCCTCGATGAACATGGCGATGGCGGCCGGCAGGTACCGGTCCAGCTCGTCCGGCCGGACGGGCCGCACCAGCGGGTCCAGCGGGATCGACGGGCTGCCGCCCAGCGCCATCAGCGGCTGGTCGGCGCGGACCTCGCGGGCGGGGCCCCAGTCCGGGGCCAGCTCCTCCCACAGGCCGAGCACCTGCTCCGCGGGTCCGACCAGCGAGGAGCACATGCGGCCCCGGCGGCGGGCCCGGTCCGCGAAGCCGCGCAGCGCGGTCGCGTTGCCGCGCAGCGGGATGAGGTTCGGGCCCGCGAAGCACAGCGCGTCGACGCGTCCGCCGCGCAGCGAACGCTGGTCGTACGCCCACACCTCGCCACCGAGCCGCCAGGGGTCCAGGCCCGCGACCTCGACCCGTGCGGCGACCATGCAGGACGCCACCGGGTCGGCCGCGAGCACCGCCAGGACCTCGGTCAGGTCCCGCTCGTCGAGCAAGCGCGCGCCAGCCAGCCTCAGCACGTGCTCAAGCCTGCCAGATGGACACCGTTACCCGCGCGTCCGCCACCCGCTCAGCCGACCGTGACGACCGGTTCGCCGCCTTCGACCGTCTCGCCCATCTCCTCGGCGATCCGCATCGCCTCTTCGATCAGGGTCTCGACGATCTGGTGCTCCGGCACGGTCTTGACGACCTTGCCCTTCACGAAGATCTGGCCCTTGCCGTTGCCCGACGCCACGCCCAGGTCCGCCTCGCGGGCCTCACCCGGCCCGTTCACCACGCAGCCCATCACGGCGACGCGCAGGGGCACCTCCATGCCCTCCAGACCCGCCGTGACCTGCTCGGCCAACGTGTACACGTCCACCTGCGCGCGACCGCACGACGGGCACGACACGATCTCCAGCTTGCGCGGGCGCAGGTTCAGCGACTGCAGGATCTGGTGGCCGACCTTGACCTCTTCCACCGGCGGGGCCGACAGCGAGACGCGGATCGTGTCACCGATGCCCTGCCGCAGCAGCGCGCCGAACGCCACCGCGGACTTGATCGTGCCCTGGAACGCCGGACCGGCCTCCGTCACACCGAGGTGCAGCGGGTAGTCGCACTGCTCGGCCAGCAGCTCGTACGCCCGGATCATCACCACCGGGTCGTTGTGCTTCACGCTGATCTTCAGGTCGTGGAAGTCGTGCTCCGCGAACAGCGACGCCTCCCACAGCGCCGACTCGGCCAGCGCCTCGGGCGTCGCCTTCCCGTACTTCGCCATCAGCCGCGGGTCCAGCGAGCCGGCGTTCACGCCGATCCGGATCGGGGTGCCGTGGTCGCGGGCCGCGGCGGCGATCTCCTTGACCTTGTCGTCGAACTTCTTGATGTTGCCGGGGTTCACCCGGACCGCCGCGCACCCGGCCTCGATCGCCGCGAACACGTACTTCGGCTGGAAGTGGATGTCCGCGATGACCGGGATCTGCGACTTGCGCGCGATGGCGGCCAGCGCGTCCGCGTCGTCCTGCGAGGGGCACGCGACCCGCACGATGTCGCACCCCGCCGCCGTCAGCTCCGCGATCTGCTGCAACGTCGCGTTGACGTCGGCGGTCACCGTCGTCGTCATCGACTGCACCGACACCGGGAACTCGCTGCCCACACCCACCGAACCCACCATGAGCTGGCGGGTCTTGCGCCGTTCCGACAACACCGGCGGCGGCATCGCCGGGATACCGAGCATGACGCCGTCACTCATGAACTGGCACCTCTCACTGGAAGAGCTTGATGGGGTTGACGATGTCCGCGGTGATCGTCAACAGCGTGACCGACCCGCCGACGAAGATCACGAAGTAGGTCAGCGGCAGCAGCCGCAGGTAGTTGACCGGCGCACCGGCGGGCAGGCCGCGCAGCTTCCGGATCCAGTTTCGCACCCGTTCGTACAGGTTGACGGCGATGTGACCACCGTCAAGCGGCAACAGGGGCAGGAGGTTGAACACACCCACGAAGAAGTTCAGCCCCGCCAGCATCAGCCAGAACAGCTGCCACAGGCCCCGGTCGACCGCCTCGCCGCCGAGCCTGCTCGCGCCGACCACGCTGACCGGGCTGTCGACGTCGCGCTCGGCGCCGCCGATGGCCGAGATCACGGCGGGGATCTTCTTCGGGAAGTTGATCAGTCCGCGCCAGGTGTTCTCGAACATCGTGCCGGTGAACGAGGTCGCGCCGCCGAACGCGGTGATCGCGTTGTACTCGAAGTTGCGCTGCTGGATGACGCCGATCGCGCCGACCTCTTCCTTGTAGCGCGTGCCGTCCTTGCGCTCCAGCTCGCGCTCGACCCGGGCGACGTCGGCGGTGAGGGTCAGCTCCTCGCCGTCGCGGAGCACCTTGAACTCGGTGGTCCCCGTCCGCTCGCGGGTCTTCTTCAGCACGTCGCCCCAGGTGGGGGTGGCCGAGCCCGCCACGGCGACGATCTCGTCACCGACCTGGAAGCCGGCGTCCCTGGCCGGCGCCGGCGCTCCGGGCGCGCAGTCGTCCTGGGTGCTGCTCTGCACGCACGGGGCCACCTCCGCGACCAGCGCGCTGTCGCGCAGGTTCGGGATGCCCATGGTGAAGGCCATGAAGTAGAGGATGACGAAGCCGACGAGGAAGTGCGTGATGGAGCCCGCGGAGAGCACGACGACGCGCTTCCAGGTCTTCTGCCGGTTGAACGCGCGGTGCTGGTCCTCGGGCGCGACCTCCTCCAGCGCGGTCATGCCGGTGATCTCGCAGAACCCGCCGGCCGGGATGGCCTTGACGCCGTACTCGGTCTCGCCGCGGCGGAACGACCAGATGCGCGGCCCGAACCCGATGAAGTACCGGGTCACCTTCATCCCGAACATCTTCGCCGTGACGAGGTGGCCGAGCTCGTGCAGCGCGATCGATATGCCGATGAGCAGGGCGAACAGCAGAATGCCCAAAAAGACGACCACGTCAGTCCCTTCCAGACCCCACCGAAGTGGCCACGAGTTCCCTCGCCCGCGCCCGGGCCCAATGCTCCGCCGCGAGGACTTCGGCGACGTCGGCGGGCTCGTGCGCCCAGCCGTCCGCCTCCGCCAGCACCCGTTCGACAGTGTCCACGATGGAGGTGAACGACGTGCCGCCGTCGAGGAAGACCGCGACCGCTTCCTCGTTCGCCGCGTTGTACACCGCCGGGAGGCAACCCCCGCCGGAGCCGGCCTGCCTGGCCAGCCTCACGGCCGGGAACGTCTCGTCGTCCAGCGGCTCGAACGTCCACGCCGTCGCGACATCGAAGGTACACGCGGCGGCGGCGCCGGGGACGCGGTCGGGCCAGCCCAGGGCCAGCGCGATCGGCAGCTTCATGTCCGGCGGGCTGGCCTGGGCGAGCGTGGAGCCGTCGGCGAAGGTCACCATCGAGTGCACGACCGACTGCGGGTGGACGACCACGCCGATGCGGTCGTAGGGCACGCCGAACAGCAGCTGCGCCTCGATCAGCTCCAGGCCCTTGTTGACCAGGGTCGCGGAGTTGATGGTGATGACCGGGCCCATCGACCACGTGGGGTGCGCCAGGGCGTCACGCGCGGTGACGCCGGCGAGCTCGGCCCGCGTGCGGCCGCGGAACGGGCCGCCGGACGCGGTGAGGACGAGCTTGGCCACCTCGTCGGCCCGGCCGCCGCGCAGGCACTGGGCGAGCGCGGAGTGCTCGGAGTCGACCGGCACGAGCTGGCCGGGCCTGGCCGCCTTGAGCACCAGCGGGCCGCCCGCGATGAGCGACTCCTTGTTGGCCAGCGCGAGCGTCGCCCCGGTCTTGAGGGCGTGCAGCGTCGGCGCCAGGCCGATGGAGCCGGTGATGCCGTTGAGCACCACGTCCGCCGGGGTGGAGTCGACCAGGTCGGTCATCGCGGTGGGTCCGGCGAGGATGCGCGGCAGCTTGAACGCGCCCCGCGGGTAGCCGCGGCGCTGAGCCTCGGCGTAGAGGGCCAGCGTGACGTCCTCGACCGCGGTGGCCCGGGCCACCGCCACCGCCTCGACCCCGAACTCGACGGCCTGGGCGGCCAGCGCGGCCGGGTCGGAGCCCCCGGCGGCCAGCCCGACCACCGAGAACCGGTCGCGGTTGGCGGCGATGACGTCGAGGGCCTGGGTGCCGATCGACCCGGTGGAGCCGAGGACCAGGACCGTGCGTGGTGTGCTCATCACCGTCCATTGTTGCGGAGGCATCCTGATAGTCCGCACAGCGGTACTTCGATAACAGAACGATAACGCACGCGTGGTCTCACCCGAACGTGGGCATTCCTGGTCCAAGCGCCTCGACGGATCCGCCCGTCGCGGCCATCAGGAAGGAGAGCCCCCGTGGGCATCTTGGGTTGGATCGTCCTCGGCCTCATCGCGGGTGCCATCGCCAAGGCCATCATGCCAGGCCGGGACCCCGGCGGCATCATCATCACGATGCTGCTCGGCATTGTCGGCGCCATTATCGGCGGGTTCATCGGCCGTGCCATCTTCGGGACCGACATCAACACGTTCTTCGACCTCAGCACCTGGCTGCTCGCCATCCTCGGCTCGCTGGTCGTGCTGGGCATCTACCGCATGGTGACGGGCAACCGCGCGAGGGCATGACCCCGCAGGAAGCACGAACCACGCCTGGAGCGCCCCGTCGAGACACTCGGCGGGGCGCTCGTTCGTGCGCGTCCCCGGTGGTCGGCACCGGTCCGCTCACCCCGCCAGGCCCGCGTCGCGCGCCAGCAGCGCCGCCTGCACCCGGTTGGTGAGGCCCAGCTTGGCCAGCAGCCTGCTCACGTAGGTCTTCACCGTCGCCTCGCTCATGTGCAGCCGCTGGCCGACGTCGGCGTTCGACATCCCGAGCCCCAGCAGGGCCAGCACCTCCACCTCGCGCTCGGTCAGCCCCTCGACCTGGCGCATCGCCTGCTGGCGGCGCGGCTGCCCGACCTGGGCCACCATCCCGACCACCCGGCTGGTCACCATCGGTGACAGGTACGCCTCTCCCGAGTGAACGGCACGCACCGCGCGCAGCAACTCCTCCGGGGCGGAGTCCTTCAGCAGGAACCCGGCGGCGCCCTCGGACAGCGCCCGGACGATGTTGTCGTCCTCGCCGAAAGTGGTGAGGATCACCACCCGGACCGACGGTGCGACCGACTTCAGCTCCTGGGCCGCGGCCAGGCCGTCGAGCCGGGGCATCCGGATGTCGAGCACGGCGACGTCCACCCGCCGTTCCAGGGCCGCGCGCACGGCCTCCCGACCGTCACCGGCCTCGGCGACCAGCTCGATGTCTTCGGCGGTGCCCAGGATGGCCTTGATGCCCGCGCGCATCAGCGGCTCGTCGTCGGCTATGAGGACCCGGATCACGTTCACATCCCCTGCAGGTGGGTGCTCTTCTCGACGAGCTTGCCGTCGGCGAAGCAGAACCGCACGACCTTGGTCGCGCGCGAGCTGTAGGTCTGGCGGTCGGCCACCCGGTACTGGCACCGGGACCCGGCGGGCTCCGGCAGGGAGTCGGACTTGATGTCGCCCAGCGGCGGCTCCGCGCCACCCGGCAGCCTCGCCATCACCTCGGCCTCGGACTGCCCGACCGAGACCGAGTCGTACAGCTCGTCGGACACCACCTTGGTGATGGGCTGCGTCCCGATCCACGTGTAGCCGCCGACGACCACGAGCACCACGACCCCGGCCAGCACGATCGACCCGACGCCCGCCCACTTGCGGATGCCGGTCGGCTTGGCGGGCCCGGCCGGTTCGACGTCCGGCGACACGTCGTCGGACGGCTCGTCGCCCGACGCGGCGGTGTCCTCGTAGGGCAGCACGGCCGCGATCCGGAACCCGCCGGTCGGCAGCTCCCCGACGTGCAGCATGCCGCCCGCCAGCCGCACCCGTTCGCCCAGCCCGATCAGGCCGAACCCGGCGCCGCCCGTCGTCCTGGCGCGGGCCGGGTTGTTGCGCACCTCCACGACCAGCGCGTCCGGCTCGTACTTCACGGTCACCCGCACGCTCGCGCCCGGCGCGTGCTTGTTGGCGTTGGTCAGGCCCTCCTGGGCGATGCGGTACGCGGCGTGGCTGACCTTCGCGGGCAGCGGCACGGGCTGGCCGCCGCGGACCAGGCCGACCCGCACACCGGCCCGCCGCGCGCCCTCGACCAGCTCGTCGATCGCGTCCACGGTCCGGTTGTCGACTCCGCCGACGGTGGTGCGCCGCACCTGGTCCTCTTCGGGCTCCTCGTCGCGCCGGAGCACGCCGATGACGCCGCGCAGCTCCTCCATCGCGGTCAGGGCCGCGCTGCGCAGCACCTGCACCGCCTCGCGCTGGCGCTCACCGAGACCGGTGTCCAGGGCCAGCGCGCCCGCGTGCACGGAGATGAGGCTGAGCCGGTGGCCGAGGCTGTCGTGCATGTCCTGGGCGATCCGGTTGCGCTCGCGCAGCCGCACCTGGCGCGACACCATCCGGCGTTCGCGCACCACCCGCTCCTCGCGTTCCTGCAACGCCGCGACCAGCGCGTTCCGCTGCGCGGCGTACCGACCGACGAGGAACGGCAGGGCCACGACCATGCAGTAGACGGTCAGCATCACCCACGAGCCGAACGGCCCGGAGAGGCCCGGGGTGGACAGGCCCCACGCGACCATGTGCAGCGCGAGGGCGAAGACTGCGGTGAGCAGCGCGCGCTGCCACGGTGCGATCCGGTAGCCGGCGGCGTAGGCCAGCATGACCACCATGGCGATGCCGCCGTGCTCGGTGCTGAAGACCACCCAGGTGCCGACCAGCAGCGCCAGCGCCGGGAACAGCAACCGGGCCAGGTAGAGCGCCACGTACCCCGCGCCCAGGACCACCAGCAGCCACCCCGACAGCCGCCAGTCGCCCGAGATCCAGCCGGGGAACACGTCCAGGCCGAGCAGCACGACGACGGCGAGCACCTCGCGGCCCACCCGCCACGGCGTGACCTGCGCGAGCCGTTCGGCGTGGGTGCGCAGGAACGCGGCGGGCGCCTCCCGGAGGTCCGGCAGGACGGGCCGGAGCCGCTGAACGACAGACGTCACGGGAGACCACGGTAAAGAACAACCGGGCCGCCGTCCGCGTTCGTTGGTCTCGACCGCTTCCGACGAAAGTTGACGCAGGTGACGCGGTCGGCGCGTGGCGCTTACGGGCGGTGCGGACGGCCCGAGGGGTGCCGCGCACCTCACGTCTCGCGCGGCGCGCGCGTGTGCGACGATGACGCGGCAGTGATCTGGTTGGGGTTGTACGTGATCGGGCAGGAAGGTCGTGCGGCTGTGTCTTCGTCCTCGGAACTGGAGAAGCGTCCGGCGGTCGACCCCCACGACGAGCCGTCCGTCGAGTGGGGTTGGCACGGCACGTTCCCCAAGGGCATCAAGATCGCCGGCTGGCTGTCCACCCTGGCGGTGTTCGGCCTGCTGATCGGCAACCACCACGGCCGCACCGAGAACATCTGGGTCGTCCTCATCGGTCTCGCCATGGCCGCCATGCTGATCCGCGACCAGGTCCGCAGCCGCACCTCCTGGCGCCGCTAGCCCCCACCCCGCCGGTCCGGGTGGCCGCGACCGCGGCGCACCCGGCGGGGGACCTCAGCCCTCGGCGGCGAGCTGGCCGCAGGCGGCGGCGATCTCCTGGCCCCTGGTGTCGCGCACGGTGCAGGCGACGCCCTGCTCGTTGACCCGGCGGACGAACTCGCGTTCCACCGGCTTCGGCGAGGCGTCCCACTTGCTGCCCGGCGTCGGGTTCAGCGGGATGACGTTGACGTGCACCAGCTGGCCCAGGTAGCGGCGCAGCAGCTTGCCCAGCAGGTCAGCGCGCCACGGCTGGTCGTTCACGTCGCGGATGAGCGCGTACTCGATCGACACGCGGCGACCGGTGCGGTCGGCGTAACCGCGGGCGGCCTCCAGCACCTCCGCGACCTTCCACTTCGTGTTGACCGGCACCAACGTGTCCCGCAGCTCGTCGTCCGGCGTGTGCAGCGACACGGCCAGGCGGACCTGGAGGTCCTCCTCGGTCAGCTTCCGGATCGCCGGCACCAGCCCGACCGTCGACACCGTCACGGAACGCTGCGAGATCCCCAGCCCCTCGGGCGCGGGGTCGCAGATGCGGTGGACCGCCTCGACCACGCGCTTGTAGTTGGCCAGCGGCTCGCCCATGCCCATGAAGACGATGTTCGACAGCCGGCCGGGCCCGCCGGGCAGCTCGCCGTCGCGCATCGCCGCCGCACCGCGCCGCACCTGGTCCACGATCTCCGCGGTGGACAGGTTGCGGGTCAGCCCGCCCTGGCCGGTGGCGCAGAACGGGCACGCCATGCCGCAGCCCGCCTGGCTGGAGATGCACAGCGTGGCGCGGTCGGGGTAGCGCATGAGGACGCTCTCGACCAACGTGCCGTCGTGGGCGCGCAGCAAGGTCTTGCGCGTCGTGCCGCCGTCGGCCTCGACGCTGCGCAGCTCGGTCCACAGCGGTGGCATCAGGTCCGCCACCAGGCGTTCCCGCGCGGTGGCGGGGATGTCGGTCATCGCGTCGGGGTCGACGGTCAGCCGGCTGAAGTAGTGGTTCGACAGCTGCGTGGCGCGGAACGGCTTCTCACCGAGCGCGGCGACCGCCTCGCGACGCTGGTCGGCGGAGAGGTCGGCGAGGTGGCGCGGCGGCAGCCCGCGCTTGGGCGCGTCGAAGACGAGGGGGAGGGCAGTCATAGCACTTCCCAGTGTCCCACGACCGCGCAGCACACCCGACCACGGCGGCGCGTGGGCGTGGACACCACCTGGGAGACATATCACCGTTGCATCGCGATACGTTCCGATATATCGTCGACACATCACAACCGATCGATGAAGGAGCAAGACGATGCGAATGCACGGACACATGCACCCGGGACACCGCCGGCACCACCGCGGCCACGGCTTCGACGACCCCCGGCACGGGTTCGGCGGCGGCTTCGAGCCCGGCGGGCCGTTCCCCGGGCCGCCGATGCGGCCCGACCCGGAGTTCTTCGGC
The DNA here is from genome assembly GCF_040639995.1 of Actinosynnema sp. NPDC023658. Lineage (NCBI taxonomy): Bacteria > Bacillati > Actinomycetota > Actinomycetes > Pseudonocardiales > Pseudonocardiaceae > Actinosynnema > Actinosynnema sp. NPDC023658. The sequence goes on from NZ_JBFAAX010000023.1 coordinate 9,177, forward strand.
CACGGCCCTGGTCACGGCCCCGGGCCCGGCCGGGGTCGGGGACGCGGCGGCAGGCAGCGCAAGGGCAACGTCCGCGCGGCGGTGCTCACGCTGCTCGCGGAACGCCCCATGCACGGCTACGAGATGATCCAGGAGATCTCCGGCCGCACGGACGGCCTCTGGCGGCCCAGCCCGGGATCGGTCTACCCGACCCTGCAGATGCTGGCCGACGAGGGCCTCGTCGCCTCCACCGAGGAGGCGGGCGGCAAGAAGCTGTTCACGCTGACCGAGACCGGTCGGGCCGAGGCGGCGAAGCTCCAGGGCGCACCGCCGTGGCAGCAGGTCAACGACGACCTCGACCTGCACGCGGCGAAGCTGCGCACGGCGTCGCGCCACCTCGGCGCGGCGATGCAGCAGATGGCCCACGCGGGCACGCGTGAGCAGAAGGCGCGAGCGGTCGAGGTCCTCAGCGAGGCCCGCCGCAAGCTGTACGCCATCCTCGGTGAGCTGGACGTCGAGGAAGACGACTCGGACGAGTGACGTCCATGGGTCGCCCCGCCGGGTGACACCGGCGGGGCCGCCGACCTACCAGCGGTCGTGGACCAGCGGCCGGATCAGCTCGTCGTACACCGCGCGCACCTCGTCCTGGGCCTGCGCCGACAGCGGTGACAGGTCCGCGGCGGCCGAGTTGGCCCGCGCCTGCTCGGCGTTGCGGGCACCGGGGATGACCACGGTGACGCCCGGCTGGTCCACGATCCACCGCAGCGCGAACTGCGCCATGGTCGCGCCGGCGGGCACGAGGGGCCGCAGCCGCTCCACCGCCTCCAGGCCGACCTCGAACGGCACGCCGGAGAACGTCTCCCCGACGTCGAAGGCGTCACCGTTGCGGTTGTAGTTGCGGTGGTCGTCGGCGCCGAACGTGGTCGACGCGGTGTACTTGCCGGACAGCAGCCCCGAGGCGAGCGGAACGCGGGCGATGATCGCCACGCCCGCTTCCGCCGCCGCGGGCAGCACCTGCTCCAGCGGCTTGAGCCGCAGCGCGTTCAGGATGATCTGGACGCTCGCCACGCCCGGTCGGGCGATGGCGGTCAGCGCCTCCTCGGCGGTCTCCACGCTCACGCCGTACGCGGCCACCCGCTTGGCCTGCACCAGCTCGTCGAGGGTGTCGAACACCTCGTCGGTCGAGTAGACCGGGGTCGGCGGGCAGTGCAGCTGCACGAGGTCGAGCGTGTCCACGCCGAGGTTGGCGCGCGACCGGTCGTTCCAGGCCAGGAAGTTCTCGCGGCTGTAGTTCTCCGGCACCTGGTCGACGCGGCGGCCCATCTTGGTGGCCACCGTGATCCCGGCGTCGCCGCGCTCGCGGAGGAACTTGCCGATCAGCGTCTCGCTGCGCCCGTCGCCGTACACGTCGGCGGTGTCGAAGAAGTTCACGCCGGTGTCGGCGGCGGCGTGCAGCACGGCCAGCGCGTCGGACTCCTCGACCTGGCCCCAGTCGGCGCCCAGCTGCCAGCAGCCCAGACCCACGACGCCGACCTGCCGACCCAACCTGCCCGCGTTCCTGTTCTCCACGGACCGAATCCTAGGTGAGCGCCGTCAGGGCAGCACGATGCCGGCCGGTTTGCGCCTCGCGTGGACGCGGTAGCCGACCTCGAACGACAGGCCGGGCGTCCGCGCGATGGCCTTCTCCGCCACCGCCGCGGAGAACTCGATCCGCAACACGGCTTCCAGGTCCTCCCGCCGTTCGAACCGCCACAGCGCGCGCACGCGCCGCATCGAGAACCCCAGGTCGGTGAAGAACCGCTCCACCTCCGCCGGGTCGTAGCGGGGCTCGTCGGCGCACAGCCACGGCCCGTACGGCTCGGCGCGGCCGTCGAGGTCCACGACCGCCAGCATGCCGCCGGGCCGCAGCACCCGGTCGGCCTCGCGGATGCCCGGCTCGCAGCCCGGTCCGAAGAAGTACGCCGTGCGCGCGTGCACCAGGTCCGCGGTCGCGTCGCGCAGCGGCAGGCGTTGCGCGGGACCGGCCACCACCTCGACGCCCGGCAGGTCCGCCACGCGCTGCCTGGCCCGCCTGACCAGCGGCGGGTGCGGCTCGACACCGGTCACCGACCGGGCCTCCCGCGCGAACACCGGCAGGTGGAACCCGTCGCCGCACCCGACGTCGACCACGTCCCGGCCGGCCCAGTCGCACTCCTGCCGCAGCGCGGCCCAGATGGCGCCGTCCACGTCCTGCGCGCGGTTCTCCACCTCGTAGACCTCGGGCCAGTGCCAGATGTTCGGGCTCGGCAGCACGTCGACGGGCCGGACCGCGGCCAAGGCGGCGCGAACGAATCCCTTCACGGGACGACTCTAGAGCCGTAGCGTGATCGAATCGTCGCCAAGCAGGAGGTACGCGGTGTCGATCGTCCCCAATTCACCCGCCCTGGCCGAACTCCACCACGGCACGCCCTGCTGGGTCGACATCGCCACGACCGACCTGAGCTCCACGATCGACTTCTACACGGGCCTGTTCGGCTGGTACTACTCCGACGCCGACGGCCGCACGGTCGCCGTCGTGGACGGGTTGCCGGTGGCCGAGCTCGTCGCCGCGGCGCAGCCGAGCGCGTGGACGCTGTACCTGAACACGCCGCACGCCCGCGCCACCGCCGAGAAGGCCCACGCGCTGGGCGGCACGATCCTCGGTGAGCCGTCGGACACGGTGACCCTCCTGGCCGACCCGAGCGGCGCCGTCGTGGGCTTCCGGCACGTGCCCGCCGACTGGCTGTTCGGCACGGACGGGCACGGCGCGTACGCGTGGGCCGAGCTGAACACCCGCGACGGGCAGCTGGCGGACGAGTTCTTCCAGGAGCTGTGCGGCTACGAGATCACCCAGATCGGTGACGGTCAGGCGGTGGACTACACGCTCTGGGCCGTGCAGGGCGACACCGTGCTCGGCAGGCAGCGGATGGGTCGCGCGTTCTCGCCGGACACCCCGCCGCACTGGATGGTCTACTTCACCGCCGCGCCGGAGATCGGCACCGACTCGGTCGCGACCAGGGTGCTGGAGCTGGGCGGCCGGGTCACGGTCGAGCCGTACGACACGCCGCTCGGCCGGGTCACCGTGGTCGCGGACCACACGGGCGCGGTGTTCTCGGTGATCGACCCGTCCCGCACCACCCCGCTGTCACCGGAGGAGGACACGGAGACGCGGGTGGAGGACCCGTACGACGACTGACGCCGGCCGCTACACGAACACGTGCAGCAGCATCCAGGCCACCACGGCCGCGGGCAGCAGCGAGTCCAGCCGGTCCATCAACCCGCCGTGACCGGGCAGCAGCGTGCCCATGTCCTTGATGCCCAAATCGCGCTTGATCAGCGACTCGACCAGGTCACCCGCCGTAGCGGTGACCACCAGGGCCGCGCCGAACAGCACACCCTGCCACCACTGGCCGTCGAGCATCAGGCCCACGGTCAGCGCGCCGCCGACCATGCCCGCCACCATCGAGCCCGCGAAGCCCTCCCAGGACTTCTTCGGGCTGATGGTGGGGGCCATCGGGTGCTTGCCGAACAGCACACCGGCCACGTAGCCGCCGGTGTCGGACAGCACGACGCCGATCAGGAACGCCAGGACGCGGAACACCCCGTCGTCCGGCACGACCAGCATGACCGCGAAAGACGCGAACACGGCCACGTAGGCGACCGCGAAGATGGACGCGGTGACGTCGCGCAGGTAGCCGTCCGCGCCGTCCTTGAGCCGCCAGAACAGGCACGCGAGCATCGTCACGACGAACGCGCCGAGCACGCCCGCGCGCTCGTACGGCCAGGCCAGCCACACCACGGCCTGCGCGCCGACCATCACCGGCACGAGGGCCACCCGGATGCCCGCGCTGCGCCGCAGGGCACCGGCCAGCTCGTAGACCCCCACCGCGACCGCGACGGCCACGATGCCGACGAACACCTCGCGCACCGTGAACAGCGCGACGAGGATGACCGCGCCCAAGCCGACGCCCACGGCGATGGCCGCCGGCAGGTTGCGCCCCGCGCGTGACGCGCTCTTCTCCTGCGCGCCCGGGTCACCGCCGCCTGACACCTGTTGTGCTCCCATCACGGCCGTCCACCGGCCAAGCGAGGCGCGCGGCCGGTCACCCGGGCCGCCGACGCCGACGTGACACCTAGACCTCGAGCAGCTCGGCTTCCTTGTGCTTGACCAGCTCTTCGATCTGGGCCACGTAGCGGTGGGTGACGTTCTCCAGTTCCTTCTCGGCCCTGGTGCCGTCGTCCTCGCCCACCTCGCCGTCCTTGACCAGGCGGTCCAGCTCTTCCTTGGCCTTGCGCCGGATGTTGCGGACGGAGACCTTCGCGTCCTCGCCCTTGCCCTTGGCGACCTTGACCATCTCGCGGCGGCGCTCCTCGGACAGCTGGGGGATCACCACGCGGATGATCGAGCCGTCGTTGCTGGGGTTCACGCCCAGGTCGGAGTCGCGGATGGCCTTCTCGACGGCGTTGAGCTGGCTGGTGTCGTAGGGCTTGATCACCGCCATGCGCGCCTCCGGGATGGCGACGCTGGCGAGCTGGTTCAGCGGGGTGGGCGAACCGTAGTACTCGACCACGATGCGGGAGAACATCGAGGGGTTGGCACGGCCGGTGCGCACCGCGGCCAGGTCCTCCTTCGCCACGGACACCGCTTTTTCCATCTTCTCCTCGGCGTCGAGGAGGGTCTCGTCAATCACGACTGACTCCCTTGGTGTGCGCAGTTCGGCTCGAATCCCAGCAGGTCTAGAAGGACGGGCGACCACCGGGGGTGCTCACCAGTGTGCCGATCTTCTCACCACGCACGGCTCGCGCGATGTTCCCCTCGGTCAGCAGGTTGAACACCATGATCGGCATGTTGTTGTCCATGCACAGGCTGAACGCGGTCGCGTCGGCGACGTTCAGGCCGCGTTCGAGCACTTCCCGGTGGGTGATGTTGTCGAACATCTGCGCGTCCGGGTCGATCTTGGGGTCGGCCGTGTAGACGCCGTCCACGGCCTTCGCCATCAGCACGACCTCGCAGCCGATCTCCAGCGCGCGCTGCGCCGCGGTGGTGTCGGTGGAGAAGTACGGCATGCCCGCGCCGCCGCCGAAGATGACCACGCGCCCCTTGTCCAGGTGCCGCATGGCCCGGCGCGGGATGTAGGACTCAGCGATCTGGCCCATGGTGATCGCGGTCTGCACGCGGGTCTCGATGCCGTGCTCGCGCTCCAGGAAGTCCTGCAGGGCGAGGCAGTTCATCACGGTGCCGAGCATGCCCATGTAGTCGGCGCGGCTGCGGTCCATGCCGCGCTGCTGGAGCTCGGCGCCGCGGAAGAAGTTGCCGCCGCCGATGACGACCGCGACCTGGACCCCTGTTCGGACGACCGCGGCGATCTGGCGCGAGACGGTCTGCACGACGTCGGGGTCGACGCCGACACCGCCTCCGCCGAACATCTCGCCGCCCAGCTTGAGCATCACCCGGCGGTAGCCGTGGATGGGCTCGTCGTCGGCGTGGTCCGCCTTCGCGTGGTCTACCTCTGCGCTCACAGGTGCTCCTCTGGACACGGCAAGGGCGGGGTCGCGACGTCTGCGCGCAACCCCGCCCTCACGCGAATCAGGCCTGGCCGACCTCGAACCGGGCGAAGCGGGTCACGGTGACCCCGGCCTCGTCCAGCACGGCCTTGACGGTCTTCTTCGACTCCGTCACGGAAGCCTGCTCCAGGAGCACGACGTCCTTGAAGAAGCCGTTCACGCGACCCTCGACGATCTTGGACAGCGCCGCTTCCGGCTTGCCCTCCTCGCGAGCGGTCTCCTCGGCGATGCGGCGCTCGTTGGCCACCACGTCCGCGGGGACCTCGTCGCGGGTGAGGTAGCGGGGACGCATCGCGGCGATCTGCATCGCGGCGCCGCGGGCGGCGTCCTCGCTGTCGCCGGTGTACTCGACCACCACGCCGACGGCGGGCGGCAGGTCGGCGGCACGGCGGTGCAGGTAGGTGGTCACGGTGCCGTCGAAGACGGCGACCTTGGCCAGCTCCAGCTTCTCACCGATCTTGGCGGAGAACTCCTGGACGACCGCGTCGACGGACTGGCCGTCGAGGTCGGCGGCCTTGAGCGCCTCGGCGTCCGCCGGGCGGGTGGCCTTGGCGACCGCGACGATCCGGGAGGCCAGCTCCTGGAAGTCCGCGTTCTTGGCGACGAAGTCCGTCTCGCAGCGCAGCTCGATCATCACGCCGTCCTCGGCCACGACCAGGCCGTTGGAGGTCGTGCGCTCGGCGCGCTTGCCGACGTCCTTCGCACCCTTGATGCGCAGGATCTCGACCGCCTTGTCGAAGTCGCCGTCGGCTTCCTCGAGCGCCTTCTTGCAGTCCATCATGCCTGCGGCGGTCAGCTCGCGGAGGCGCTTCACGTCAGCGGCGGTGTAGTTCGCCATCGTGCGATTTCCGTTCCTTCTGCGGTCTGATCGTCGGCTTCACCGCTGAGCCCTGTCAGCCGGCTCCACCGACGCGGTTTCGCGCTGGGGGTGGTGCTGGGTGCTGTCGTGCCGATCCTGTGCGCACGCCGCGCCCGCCTCGGTCGGGGGCAGGCGCGGCGTGCGGGTGGATCAGGACTGGACGGCCTCGGTGCCCTCGGCAGGCGCGGCGGCGGCAGCGGGGGGCTCGGCCGGCTTGTCGGTCGCCTCGGTGCCGACCAGCAACTCCTGCTCCCACTCGGCCAGCGGCTCGTCGGTGCCGACGCCCGGCTCGGGCTTGTCGGCGCCGTCGGCGGCCTGCGTGCGGGCGCCGGAGCGCGCCATCAGACCGGCGGCGGCGGCCTCGGCCACGACCTTGGTCAGCAGCGCGGCGGACCGGATCGCGTCGTCGTTGCCCGGGATCGGGTAGTCGACCTCGTCGGGGTCGCAGTTCGTGTCGAGGATCGCCACGATCGGGATGTTCAGCTTGCGCGCCTCGCCGACCGCGATGTGCTCCTTCTTGGTGTCCACGATCCACACGGCGCTGGGCACCTTGGACATGTCGCGGATACCGCCGAGCGTGCGCTCCAGCTTGTCCTTCTCGCGGTTCATCATCAGGATTTCCTTCTTGGTGAAACCCTGGAAACCGCCGGTCTGCTCCATCGACTCCAGCTCCTTGAGCCGCTGGAGGCGCTTGTGCACCGTGGAGAAGTTGGTGAGCATGCCGCCCAGCCAGCGCTGGTTCACGAAGGGCATGCCGACGCGGAGGGCCTCGTTGGCGATGGCCTCCTGCGCCTGCTTCTTGGTGCCGATGAACAGGATCGACCCGCCGTGCGCGACCGTTTCCCGAACGAACTCGTAAGCCCGGTCGATGTAGGTCAGCGTCTGCTGCAGGTCGATGATGTAGATGCCGTTGCGCTCGGTGAAGATGTAGCGCTTCATCTTCGGGTTCCAGCGACGGGTCTGGTGCCCGAAGTGCACGCCGCTGTCGAGCAGCTGCTTCATGGTGACGACGGCCATGGCCGGGTTCGCACCTCTTCGTTCAGGCACGCCTGGCGTTGGCCGGCGTGCGTTCCGGTTCGTCGCGGCGGGCCGGTCGGTCCGCCGCCCTGGTGCCCCTGCCGCCGCCCGAACCGGAGGACGTCTCGCCTCTGGACCGCCGGACGCCGTGACTCGACCACACCGAAACCGGTCGGATCTGCATTGGCACGCGAAGTCGCCCCGCACTCACACGGGCCGCGCACCGAGTGTACGCCGGTGAGGCCGGGATCCACGAACCGGGCCCGGAGTTGTCCACAGGCCCCCGAGTTGTCCACAGCCGGGGCGAAGCCACTGGTAGCCCCCGGTCCGCGCCGGAACGCTGGACCCGTGACTCCCACCATGCGAACACCGCTGGTCCTGGCCTTGACAGCCCTGCTGACCCTACCCCTGGCACCCTCGGCGGCCGGGTCCGCCCGCGCGCCGCGCTTCGCCTGGCCCCTTGCGCCACCGCACCAGGTGGTCCGCACCTTCGACCCGCCCGCCACGCCGTACGCCCCGGGTCACCGAGGGGTCGACCTGGCCGCGCCGCCGGGCACCCCGGTCCTGGCCGCGGCCGACGGGGTCGTCCTGCACGCCGGCCCGGTGGCCGACCGCACGGTCGTGTCGCTGCTGCACGCGGGCGGCCTGCGCACCACGTACGAGCCCCTCATCCCCACCGTCCACCGGGGCCAACAGGTGCGCCGGGGCGATCGGATCGGCACCCTGCGCCCGGGTCACGAAGGCTGCCCCGCCGAGGCCTGCCTCCACTGGGGCGCGCTCCGGGTGACCTCACCGGAGTCCCGCACCTACCTGGACCCCCTGCCGCTGGTGCTCCCCAACCACGTCCGCCTGCTACCGAGGCCGAGCGAAGACTGACCACGACCGCCCGCTCCTCACGCCCTGTGCCCCGCCGCCCGTCGCGCGGCCCAACCTCTCCGGCTGACGGACATGTGATCCCCACGCCCTGGTTCCCCCGACCGCGGCGACCCTGGCATCGCGGCACTCCGTGGTTGCCGAGCGGTCTTGACCGGCTCCCGGCTTCCGGCTTCCAGGTCGCGGGTCGCGGGTCTTGCGGCGGGTCAGGCCTGGCCTCAGGCCTCCAGCTGCTCGTTCAGCTTGGTGCGGAGGCGGAGGACCGCTCGGGTGTGCAGCTGGCACACGCGGGACTCCGTGACGCCCAGGACCTTGCCGATCTCGGCCAGCGTGAGGTTCTCGAAGTAGTACAGGGTGACCACCACGCGGTCCCGCTCAGCGAGCTGCGCGATCGCGTCGGCCAGCTGGCGGCGGCTGTCCTGGTCGACCAGGGTCGCGATGGGGTCTTCCGCGCCCTCGTCCGGCAGCGACTCGGCCAGCGACGACCCCGCGCCGCCGGTGTTGCGGCCGGCCGCGATCAGCTCGTCCAGCGCCACCACGCTGGTCAGCTGGAGCTGGGCGTAGAGCTCCCGCAGCTCACCGAGGCCGATCTTCAGCTCGGCGGCGAGCTCGCGGTCGGTCGGGGTGCGTTGGAGCCTGCCGCCCAGGCGCTCCAGCGCCCGCTCGACGTCGCGGGCGCGGCTGCGGACCGAGCGGGGCACCCAGTCCTGCGAGCGCAGGTCGTCGAGGATCGCGCCGCGGATGCGCTGCATCGCGTAGGTCTCGAACTTCAGGCCGCGCTCGGGCTCGAACTTCTCGATCGCGTCCACCAAGCCGAAGATGCCGGACTGGATCAGGTCCGCCACGTCGACGTGCGCGGGCAGACCGGTGCCGACCCGACCGGCGACGTACTTCACCAGCGGCGCGTAGTGCAGCACGAGGCGGTCCCGCAGCGCCTGCCGGCGCGACTCGCCGTAGGTGTGCCACAGCGCGATGATCCCGGCTTCCACGTCATCCGCGGTCCGCGACTCGGACGCCGGGTGCGCGGGCCTGCCGACCGGCGCGGGCGCGGCGTGGCCGTTCGTGCGCACCAGCTCGCTGTCGACGTGGTGACCGTTCGTCCCAGCCGGGGTGCGCGCCGCCGACGAGGTCCCGACGTGCGCGGCGGAGGGAGAGGTCACGGTTGCGGTCCGCGAACCTCCCCCTGCGACGTCAGGAGCGGGGGTGGGTTCGGTCATGGATCGCCTTCAGCCGTTCGACGGTGACGTGTGTGTAGAGCTGAGTCGTTGCGAGCGTAGCGTGACCAAGAAGCTCTTGGACGGTGCGCAGGTCCGCTCCCCCTTCCAACAGGTGCGTGGCCGCCGAGTGGCGCAGGCCGTGGGGGCCGGTGTCGACCGCCTCGGGTACCTCACCCACTACATCGTGGACGATCCTCCTGGCGGTACGCGGGTCGAGCCGACCGCCGCGCGCACCGAGCAGCAGCGCACCCTGTGAACGGCCGTTGACCAGGGCGGATCGGCCCTGTTCCACCCAGCGCCGTACAGCCCGTTCGGCCGGAACGCCGAACGGCACCGTGCGCTCACGACTACCTTTGCCCAGAACCCGAATCACCCTTTGGGAGTAGTCCACGTCGTCGAGGTCGAGACCGCACAACTCAGCGACCCGGACACCTGTCGCGTACAACAACTCCACCACGGCTTGGTCACGCAGCGCAACCGGATCGCCCTGTTCCGCACCGACTTCGGCAACTGCCATGGCAGCGCCGGCCTGGTCCGTCCGCAGTACCGCGGGAAGGGTCCGGTGGGGCCGGGGCGCGCTCAGCCGCGGGCCCGGGTCGGCGGCGAGCAGGTCGTTGCGGGACGCCCACGCGGTGAACGTCCGGGCCGAGGCGGCACGCCGGGCCATCGTCGTCCGGCTCGCGCCGGCGGAGTGCTGGGAAGCCAACCACGACCGCAGTCCGGGCAGGTCGATCGCTTCCACGGTGGCGTTGTCGGTCGTGCCGCCGGCTAAGTGGACCAGCAGGGCGACCACGTCCCCGAGGTACGCGCGCACCGTGTGCGGCGACAGGCCGCGTTCCATCGCGAGGTGCCGCTCGTAGCGGTCCAGCGCCTGCGCCACGTCGCCGGGCAGACCTCGGCGCAGGCGCACGAGGTCCACACGACGTGTCCGAGCGGGCGGCGGCGGGGACATAGCCCCTGACGCTGCGCCCTCAAGCGCTCTTGGTCAAGTATCGCCACGCCAACTCCCGTTCTGGGAACGCTTCCAACCTGAATCCGCCCGCTCCGCGAGACCGGCCAGTTCCAGTTGTGGCAGCAAAGCGCGCACCCTGGCCAGCTCCACGCCGGACTCGACGGAGATCGCTTCGGGGCTGTGGCCGAACGTGAGGCCCAACGCTTCGAAGACCCGCATCGCGTCGCCCTGCGGTGGGCCGGTGTCGGTGTTGCGGGTGGCCTCGACCAGGTCCATGCCGAGCCGCCCGGTCGACTCGATGACCTCCGCGACGCTCGTGACAGGCAGCGCGACGCCGGACCGCAGCAGCTCGTGGCAGCCCGACGAGCACACCGAGGTGATCGGGCCGGGCACCGCCATGAGCACCCGCCCGAGCGCCACCGTCGACGCCGCCGTGTTCTTGGCACCGCTGCGCTGCGCCGCTTCCACGACCACCGTCCCCTCCGAGAGGGCCGCGATGAGCCTGTTCCTCGTGAGGAACCGGTGACGTGCGGGTGTGTGCGCCGGCGGGTACTCGCTGACCAGCAGGCCGTGGCCCGGGATGCGCTCCAGCAGGGCGCGGTGGCCCGCCGGGTAGGCGACGTCGATCCCGCAGGCCAGCACGGCGATCGTCATCCCGCCGGCCGCGATCGCGCCCCGGTGCGCGGCGCCGTCTATGCCGTACGCACCACCGGACACCACGGTGACCCCGGCTTCGGCCAACCCGAACCCGAACTCCCCCGCGACGTGCTGCCCGTACCCCGAGGCGGCCCGGCTGCCCACCACCGCGACGGCCCGCTCGGTGATCGCGGCCAGGTCCGCCTGGCCCCGGACCCACAACGCCAACGGCTCCAACCCGCACCGGAGGTTGTTGGCGGCGGCGATGGTCAACGCGTTGAACGGCCACCGGGGCCACTCGTCGTCCTCGGGCACCAACAGCCGACCGCCGATCTTCGCGGCGGCTTCGAGGTCGCGCTCGGCCTGGTCCAACGCCCGCCGCGCCGAGGTCTGGCTGTCGACCGCGGCCGGGACCTCCCCCGCGCGGACCAGCTCCGCCGCCCGAACCGGTCCCACCTCGGCCACGAACCGGACCAGCGCGGCGGCAGGCGGCTCGGCCACGCGGGACAGGTACGCCCGCGCCAGCCGGACCTCGTCGAGGTTCACCGGCTTCACCGCACGGTCCGCGCTCACGGCCGCCCCCACCACTCACGCGCCTCCCGCGGCCACCGGGACCGGCCCGACACCGCGGACTCGGGTGGGCCGGCGGGGGGCAATGGCAGCAGCGCACCCGGAATGGACGCGGACGACGTGCCTTCGGGCGAAGTGGCCACGCATGGGGCAGGGGTGGGCGGAGGTGACGGGGTGGGGTTGCTCGGTCGGCGTGCGGTGGGGGTGTGGTGGGTGGTCATGACGTCCTGCGCTCTCGGAATTCCAGGGCTGCCGCCACGTGGTCGGCAGTCGGGCGGTCCACCTCGGCCAGGTCGGCCAGGGTCCAGGCGACGCGGAGGCACCGGTCTGCACCGCGGCCCGTCAGGGCGCCGGTGGTCAGCGCCCGGTCCAGGACGGCGGTCACCGGTCTCGGCAGGGCGAACTCCCGCCTGAGGACCGGGCCCGGCACCTCGGCGTTGGTCAGCCAGCCGTGAGCGGCCCAGCGCTCCGCCGCCCGCGTCCTGGCCTTCTGCACCCGTGCGCGGACGGCCGCGGTCGGTTCCGGGGGTGCCACCTCGACACCGCTCATGGCCGTCAGGGGGCGCATCACGACCCTGATGTCCACCCGATCGAGCAACGGGCCGGACAGCTTGGCCTGGTACCGCCGACGTGCGGCGGGCAGGCAGGTGCAGTCGATGTCCTTCGGCGGTGCGCACGGGCAGGGGTTGGTCGCCATCACGAGCTGGAACCTGGCCGGGTAGCGGACGATGCCGTCCCGCCTCGCCAGCCGCACCTCGCCGTCCTCCAACGCCGTGCGCAGCGCCTCCAGCTTCGCCGCGCCGAACTCCCTGGCCTCGTCCAGGAACAGCACCCCGCGGTGGGCGCGGCTCATCGCACCCGGCTTCGCCGTGCCGGTGCCGCCGCCCACCAGCGCGACCACCGACGTCGAGTGGTGCAGCGAGACGAACGGCGGCGCGGAGACCAGCGGCGCCTCCGGGGTGAGCAGGCCCGCGATGGAGTGCACCGCCGTGACGCCCAGGGCCTCCTCCGGCGACAACGGCGGCAGCAGGCCGGCCAGGCGCTGCGCCAGCATGGTCTTGCCGGTGCCCGGCGGCCCGGTCAGCAGGACGTGGTGACCGCCCGCCGCGGCGACCTCCAGCGCCCACCTCGCCTCCGGTTGCCCGATGACGTCCGCCAGGTCGGGGCTGTCCGGCGGCGGGGCGGCGACGGGCCCGGTGGTCCGCTGGAGGACCCCTTCACCCGCCAACCACGCGAGGGCGTCGGACAGGGAGGCCGCGCCGTGCACCGTCACGCCGTCCACCAGTGCGGCCTCGCCCAGCGCAGCCACCGGGACCACCGCCTCGGTCAGGCCCGCACGCCTGGCCGCCAGCAACGCGGGCAGGACACCCCGGACGGCGCGGACCCGGCCGTCCAGGGCCAGCTCACCCACCAGCACGGTGCCGGCCAGCCGCTCGTCCGGGACCGCCTTCGCGGCGGCCAGGACCGCGCAGGCGATGGCGAGGTCGTACCCGGAGCCGTTCTTGGGCAGCGTCGCCGGGGACAGGCCGAGCGTCACCCGTTGGGACGGCCAGTCGTGGCCGCTGTTGCGCACGGCCGCCTTCACGCGGTCCTTCGACTCGTGCAGGGCGGCGTCGGGAAGGCCCAGGAGCTGCGTCCTGACCGTGCCGACGCCCACGTCGGCCTCGATCTCCACCGCGACGCCGTCCACGCCGGACAACGCCACCGACCACGTCCGCGCGAGCGCCATCACACACCTCGCCGGTGGTGCAGGCGGACGCGGCCCGCGGCCGGCCACTCGATCGCGATCACGTCGTACCGGACGTCGACCCGGCCGACCCGGTGGGCGCTCAGCCAGCGCCGGGCCGCCGCGCGCACCCGGTCGAGCTTCTCCGGCGTCACCGCCTCCAGCGGTGTGCCCCTGGTGGTGCCCGAGCGGCACTTCACCTCGACGACGACCAGCCGCGCGCCGTCGGTGGCCACGACGTCCAGCTCACCGTCGGCGCACCGCCAGTTCCGCGCCAGGATCGACAGCCCCTGGTGCTCCAGGTACCGGCACGCCGCGTCCTCGCCACGCCTGCCCAGATCGGTCGCCGTGCTCATCGCCCCACCCCTTCGCGCTCGGTCCTGGTGCGACCTTGCCCGGGGTGGTGCGGGGGTGGCGACCGGCAGTTCACCGGCTGTGGACAACTCCGTGGGCTGTGGACGGAGCCGGCGGAATTGTCGGTATCGCGTGGTATGGGCCCGAAGAGCCGCAAAGGGGCCCACCTCGCGGCAGGCCCCTGCGACTTGCGGGCATCAGGAGTTGAACGGACCGTCCTCGGGCAGCCTGAGGTCGGGTTTGTCCAGTTCCTCGACGTTGACGTCCTTGAAGGTGATCACGCGGACGTTCTTCACGAACCGGGCGGGGCGGTACATGTCCCACACCCAGGCGTCGGACATCCGCACCTCGAAGTAGACCTCGCCGTCCGCGTTGCGGACCTGCACGTCCACCGAGTTGGCCAGGTAGAACCGCCGCTCGGTCTCCACGACGAACGAGAACTGGCTGACGATGTCGCGGTACTCCTTGTACAGCGACAACTCCATCTCGGTCTCGTACTTCTCGAGATCCTCTGCACTCATTACGCCTCCGCGCGGGTAATCATCGAATCCGCGCCCCTCCTCGTCGCGAGCCTGCCACCGCTGGTCTGCGGGGTTGTCCCATTCTGGACCACGGCGGCGGCGATCACGCCGCGCGCCACCCGGTGCGGCGGTTCCAGTCCGTGCCGGAGCGCCGCGGCGGCCACGTTCGCATACGACCAGCGGTGTTGCGCACTCGGGCCGTGTTCCACCAGCGCCGCCGAGTGCTCGGGGGTGCTGTAGCCCTTGTGCACGTCGAACCCGTAGGCGGGCAGCTCCTCGTGCAGACCGGTCATGATCCGGTCCCGCGTCACCTTGGCCAGCACGGACGCCGCCGCGACGCACGCGGCCACCCGGTCGCCCTTGACCACCGGCATGTTCGGCGCCGTGAGGCCCGGCACCGGGAACCCGTCGGTCAGCACGTACCCCGGGTGGGCGCCCAGCTGGGCGACCGCGCGCCGCATGCCCTCGATGTTCGCCACGTGCACGCCGATCAGGTCGACCTCGGCGGACGGGATCACGATCACCGCGTAGTCCAGCGCGCGCTTGAGCACCAGGTCGTACATCCGGTCCCGCGCGGCGGCGGTGAGCAGCTTCGAGTCGGTGAGCCCCTCGAACTTCGCCGCGTCACCCGGCTTGAGCACGCACGACGCCACGACCAGCGGGCCCGCGCAGGCGCCGCGGCCGGCCTCGTCGACGCCCGCCACCGGGCCGAGACCACGCCGGGCCAACGCGGCTTCGAAGGCCCAGATGCCCGCGGTCTGCCGAACCTGGACGCGGGGCGGCTTGCGGATCACCCCTCGACCCTATCTCAGCCGCGAGCCCCGCAGCCGCGACCTCACTCGCTTGCCCAGCAGCAGCACCGGCCACGCCGCCGCGAAGCCGAAGCCCACCGGCAACGCGTCCTGCCACGGCGGGGCGCCCATCGCCACGACCTGCGGGTTGTGATCACCGACGCCCTGCCAGCGCGACGGCGGCAGCACGACCGCCCGCGCCTTGCCGACGACGTTGCCCACCGGCACGAAACCGCCTTCGAGGCCGTCGCCCTGGCACCGCGAGTCGCACGAGTCGTTGCGGTTGTCGCCCAGCACGAACAGGTAGCCCTCGGGGACCTTCCGCTCGGTGAACGACTCCTGCACGGTGCTGCGGCCCGGCGCCCAGTACACGTACGGCTCGTCCAGCGGCTTGCCGTCGACCACGACCCGGTTGCGGTCGTCGCAGCACTTCACGGTCTGCCCGCCGACCGCGATGACGCGCTTGACGAAGTCCTCCTCGTTCGCCGCCGGGAACCCCAGCAGCGACCCGATCCCCTGCAGCGCGCGGGAGACCGGGTTGGTCGGCTCGGCGCCCACGAAGTCCTGGTTGATCCAGGTGTCGGGACCGTGGAACACGATCACGTCACCGGGCTCGGGCTCGCTGAAGTCGTAGGTCAGCTTGTCGACCAGCACCCGGTCCCCGAAGCAGCCGTGGGGGGAGCCGGGCAACGTGAGGTGCAACGGCACCGCCGGGGTCATGTTTTCCATGGCCAGGGAAGACTGGA
>NZ_JBFAAX010000023.1:25010-36191 GCF_040639995.1 Actinosynnema sp. NPDC023658
TTGGCGGTAGCGTGTACCAGTATACCGTACGGGGGCTGGGGCGCGTTTTCTGTTTTGGTACGTTTGCCGACCACCCCCCGGCCCCCCTACCCCCGTTTGGTCCAGCCCTCCACGGACGGCCCCATCGACTCCGACGGGATCATGTAGACCTTCGCCAGGAACGACTGGATCAGCACCGCGAGCACCACCGCGACACCGATCAGGATCGGCAGCTCTTTCCAGAACGAGCCCTTGCGCTTGGTCTTCTTGCGCGCGTCGGCACGCCACCGCTCGACTTTTTCCTCGTGCTCCGGGTCCCCCTCGTCGGAGGGTCCCCGTGACGATGCGACGTCCACCACTGCCCCAGCGTACCGATCAGACCTGTGAGGCCCTGGTCAACCGCCTGCGCAACCTGCGGCCGAAGAACAGCACCGGCCACGCCGCGGCCAGTCCCGCGCCCGCCGGGATGGCGCTCTGCCACGCGGGTGCGCCGAGCGCGACGGCCTGCGGGTTGTGGTCCCCGATGCCCTGCCAGCGCGACGGCGGCAGCACGATCACCCGCGCCTTGCCGATGACGTTGTCCTCCGGCACGACCCCGGCCAGGCCACCGCCGCCCTGCTTGCGGGAGTCGGTGGAGTTCGTGCGGTTGTCACCCATCACCCAGAGGGAGCCCTCGGGGACCTTGACCGGCTCGAACGGGTCGTGGTTCTCCGGTGACGTGCCGGGCTGCCAGTAGATGTACGGCTCGTCCAGCGGCTTGCCGTCGACGAGCACGCGGTGCTGGTCGTCGCAGCACTGGACCGTCTGGCCGCCGGTGGCGATGACGCGCTTGACGAAGTCCCGCTCGTCCGGGGGCGCGAGGCCGATCAGCGAGGCGACCTGCTGGATGCCCGCCACGACCGGGTTGTCCGAGCGGCCGGAGGTGAAGTCGTTGTTGCCCCAGGTCTCGGGGCCGCGGAAGACCACGACCTCGCCCGGCTCGATGTCGGCGAAGTCGTAGACCAGCTTGTCGACCAGCACCCGGTCGTTGTTGCACCCGGGGCACCCGTGGAGGGTCTGCTCCATCGACTGCGACGGGATCACGTACACCCGCGCGAGGAACGTCTGGATCAGGACCGTGAGGACCAGGGCCGTCGCGCCGAGCACGAGCAACTCGCGCCACAGCGGGGGCTTCTTCTTGGCCTTCTTCGGAGAGTCGCCTACGGCCGAGTCCGGAGTGGACTCGGCCGTAGGGTCCTGATCGTCTTCGTCAGCGGAGCGGTGCACGGGATCTGCCACTGGGGCAGGCTACTGCTTCCGCGTGTGCCCGGCGTCAGGAGGCCGGCTTGGCCTCGCGCTTCTCCTTGATCTTGGCGGCCTTGCCGCGCAGGTCGCGGAGGTAGTACAGCTTCGCCCGGCGGACGTCACCGCGGGTGGCGACCTCGATCTCGGCGATGTTCGGGGAGTGCACCGGGAAGGTGCGCTCTACGCCGACGCCGAACGAGACCTTGCGAACGGTGAAGGTCTCACGGATGCCGCCGCCCTGGCGGCGGATCACGACGCCCTGGAACACCTGGACCCGCTCGCGGGAGCCCTCGATGACGCGGACGTGGACCTTCAGCGTGTCGCCCGGCCGGAAGCTGGGGATGTCGGAGCGCAGCGACTGGGCGTCAAGAGCGTCCAGGGTGTTCATCGGTGGTCCGTCCTCGTCCTCACGTGTATTGCGTACTCCCCCGGGGCGCGGCCGAACTCATGTCACACACGCGCGGGGGCGGGCCTGGCGCACGCCGGATGAGTAGAACCGGGTGCAGCAACCTGTCCAGTGTGCCAGACGAGGGGCGGCGGGACGAAATCGGCCCTGGCTACCGCTCCTGGTCGAGCCCGTCGAGCAGCTTGCGGTCGTGCTTGTCGAGCGCGCCCTCGGGCAGCGCGTCGAGCAGTTCGGGGCGGCGCTCGCGGGTGCGGCGCAACGACTGGTCGCGCCGCCACCGGTCGATCGCACGGTGGTTGCCCGAGCGCAGCACCTCGGGCACGGCGAGGTCGCGCCACACCTCGGGGCGGGTGTAGCTCGGGCCCTCCAGCAGGCCGTCGGAGAACGAGTCCTCGGCGGCCGACTTCGGGTTGCCGAGCACGCCGGGCAGCAGGCGGACGACGGCCTCGACGACCACCAGCACGGCCACCTCGCCGCCGACCAGGACGTAGTCACCGATGGAGACCTCGTCCACGCGCACCCGACGGGCCGCGTCGTCCACCACGCGCTGGTCGATGCCCTCGTACCGGCCGCAGGCGAACACCAGGTGCTCCTCGGCGGCCAGCTCGTGGGCGAGCCGCTGGGTGAACGGCCGGCCGGCGGGCGTGGGCACGATCAGGCGGGTGGCCGGGGTGCACACCTCGTCCAGCGCGTCGCCCCACACCTGCGGCTTCATCACCATGCCGGGACCACCGCCGTACGGGCTGTCGTCCACGGCCTTGTGCACGTCGTGCGTCCAGTCGCGCAGGTCGTGCACGCCGACGCTGATCAGGCCCTTGTCGATGGCCTTGCCCAGCAGCGCGGCGCGCAGCGGGTCCAGGTACTCCGGGAAGATCGTGACTACGTCAATCCGCATCGAGCAGGCCCTCGGGCGGGTCCAGGACGACGCGCTTGCCGGGCACGTCGACCGTGGGCACGATCTCGCGCACGAACGGCACGAGCAGCTCGTCACCGCTCTCGCGCTTGACCACCAGCAGCTCGCCGCCCGGGCCGTGCACGATCTCCAGCACGGTGCCGACCTTCGTGCCGTCGAGCAGCTCGGCGGTCAGCCCCTCGAGCTCGTGGTCGTAGAACTCGTCCGGGTCGCCGGTCGGCGGCAGGTCCTCGGTGCTGCCCAGCAGCAGCGTGCCGCGCAGCGTCTCGGCCACGTCGCGGGTCAGCACTTCCTCGAAACGCACCAGCAGCCGCCCGGAGTGGTTCCGGGCGGCTGCGACGGTGAGGTTGCGGGACGTGCCGTCACGCAGCCTCGCGGCCAGCACCGAGCCCGTGGCGAAGCGGGTCTCGGGTGAATCCGTGCGCACGTCGACCGCGAGCTCGCCGCTGATCCCGTGCGCCTTGGCCACGCGGCCGACGACGACGTCCATGTGCGCGTTCAGCGGTCGGTGTCGACCACGTCGACGCGCACGCCACGACCACCGATGCCGGCCATCACGGTGCGCAGGGCGGTGGCGGTGCGGCCGCTGCGGCCGATCACCTTGCCGAGGTCGTCCGGGTGGACGTGCACCTCGAGCGTGCGACCGCGCCGGGTCGTGACCAGGTTCACCCGGACGTCGTCCGGGTGGTCGACGATGCCCCGAACGAGGTGTTCGAGGGCGTCAGCCAACAAGCTCACGCCTCGTCCTTGGCAGCCTCGGGGGCGGACTCGGTGTCGGCGGCCTTCTTGGCCGACTTCTTCTTCGGGGTCGTCGCCTCGGTCGTCGGGGCGTCGCCCGCGGCGGCCAGCGCGGCGGCGAACAGGTCCGCCTTGCTGGTCTTCGGCTCCTTGACCTTCAGCGTGCCCTCGGCGCCCGGCAGGCCCTTGAACTTCTGCCAGTCACCGGTGATCTCCAGCAGGCGCTGCACCGACTCGGTCGGCTGCGCGCCGACACCCAGCCAGTACTGCGCGCGGTCGCTGTCCACCGCGATGAACGACGGCTCTTCCTTCGGGTGGTACTTGCCGATCGTCTCGATCGCCTTGCCGTTGCGGCGGGTGCGGGCGTCGGCGACGACGATCCGGTAGTACGGCTGACGGATCTTGCCAAGCCGCTGAAGCTTGATCTTGACGGCCACGGGTGTGGGTGCTCCTCGTGCTCTCGTGTGCTCAGGTGCGGGCAGTCCTCACCCGAGTGGGGCACGGGTGGTGAAAGCCCAGGTGTCTGGGGCGCCATGGCACGGTGAGAGGGACCGACCTCGGCGGACAACCGACCATTCTGCCAGACGCCCCTAGCGCGCGACGAATCGGGCCACGGGGACGCCCGCGCGCTCCAGCGCCGCGCGGACCTCCCTCGCGTGCGCGACCGCGCCCGGGGTGTCGCCGTGCAGGCAGATCGAGTCGACCTCCGCGGTCAGCACCGTGCCGTCCACGGCGACCAGCTCACCGCGCTCGGCCAGCCGGAGCACCTGCGCGACGACGGCGTCGGTGTCCGTCAGCACGGCGTCGGGGCGGGTGCGCGGCACGAGCGTGGCCTCCGGCGTGTACGCGCGGTCCGCGAACGCCTCCCGCACCGGGCGCAGGCCCGCCCGCTCGGCGTGGTGCAGCAGCCGCGAGCCGGGCAGCCCGAGGACGGGCAGGTCGCCGAACGCCCGCACGCCCTCGACCACGGCCCGCGCCTGCCGGTCGTGGTGCACGGTGGCGTTGTAGAGGGCGCCGTGCGGCTTCACGTACTCGACCGCCGTGCCGGCCGCCCTGGCGCACGCGTCCAGCGCGCCCACCTGGTACAGCACCTCGTCGGCCAGCTCGGACGGGTCGACATCGATGAACCGGCGGCCGAAGCCGGCCAGGTCGCGGTAGGACACCTGCGCGCCCACCGCCACGCCGGCGGCCGCGGCCTGGCGGCACACCCGGCGCATGGTCGACGGGTCGCCCGCGTGGAAGCCGCAGGCGACGTTCGCGCTGGTCACGACGCCGAGCAGGGCTTCGTCGTCACCGAGGCGCCAGATGCCGAAGCCCTCGCCCAGGTCGCTGTTGAGGTCGATCGGGCGAGCGCTCACGCGGGCATCACCCCGATCGAGACGAGCAGGAGGGTCAATCCGGGCAGGAAGTTGTTGACCACGTGCGCCACCACGCTCGCGGTGAGCCTGCGGGTGATGAGCCGGGCGATGCCGATGGGCAGCGCGATGACGATGAGCAGCGACGTCCGCAGCGGTTCGAGGTGGCCGGCGGCGAAGATGAGCGTGGTGAGCACGAACGCCGCCCACCGGCTCCAGCGCTGCCGCTCGATCGCGCCCCACAGCAGGCCGCGGTAGATGATCTCCTCGCAGACCGGGCCGAGGAAGCACACGTAGACGAACATCACCACGGCGGCGGCGAGGGGCAGCCCCGCGCCGTCGACGAGCTCCCCGATCGCGGAGGTGGCGTTCTTGTCCCCGACCACCCGGGACCAGACGAGCGCGGCCGCGTAGGTGAGCAGCAGGCCGATCGCACCGAGCTTGAGTCCGACCTTGACGTCGGCCCAGTCCCAGGCCAGCCGCAGGTCCCGGAACGGGCCGTTGCCGCGCACGTAGGTGATCGTGACGGCGACGGCCGCGGCCAGCACCGTGGGGACGATCGAGCCGACCAGGATGAACGTCACCGAGGAGCCGAGGTCCGTCCCCGACGTGCGGGCCACCGCGGTGATGAACACCGCGCTGAGAATGAAAACGGCTTCCACCAGCAGGAACGCGCCGAAGCCCCACCGCTGGCCGTCGTGCACCGCTTCCGGTTCCCTCCCGACCGCGCGGACGCTCGCGATCAGGCCCGGCAGCCTCTCATCCGATCGTGTCACAGCCATCCACCCTAGTCAGCCGGTGTACAGGTACACGGCCGGCAGCAGGTTGTTGGCCGCGTGGGCCACGACGCTGGCGGCCACCCGGCCGGTGACCATCCGCGCCGCGCCGATGGCGAGCCCCTGGGCGAACAGGATGAGCACGCGCCAGCTCTCCTGGTGCAGGAACGCGAAGACGACGGCGGTGAGCGCGAGGATCGCGGTCCTGGGGATCTTGTAGTGGGCCAGCGCCTGCCAGAGGGCGCCGCGGGTGAGGAGCTCCTCGGTCAGCGGCGCACCGAGGAAGACGAACAGCGCCGCCGCGGCGAGCCAGATCGTGCGACCGCCGGAGAGGGCCGCGATCTCGTCCAGCGAGCTGGACTGGTCCGGGTTGAGGCGCAGCAGCAGCGCGCCGAGCAGCCAGGCGGCCAGCAGCGCCGCGCCACCGGCGGCCAGGCCGACCTTCAGGTCGCGCAGGGTCGGCACGAGGCCGAAGTCGCGGCTCGGCCCGGCGCCCCGGCGCCACGAGATGACCACCGGGCCGAGGCCGAGCAGGACGTTGGGCAGGAAGATCAGCAGCATGAGCGGGCCGAGGACCGGCGGGTCGGTGACGTCCACCTCGGCGAAGTGGTCGGCCGTCGCGGCGGTGAAGACGAGGATCGCGAGGTGGTAGCCGGCCAGGCCGGTGAAGAACGCGAGGAAACCCCAGTGCGCCCGGCCGGTGTCCTGGTCCCGCTGTTCCTCCACTCGTCCGAACGTAGTGGTCCGCGGGGTCGTGGTGCCGCCCGAGTCGGGTCAAGATCACCCTGACGGCGGCAGCACCGTGACCGGGTGGCGGAAGAATTCCCGCCCGGCCACCCGGGAACGGGCTTCCCTCCTGGTCCGGGGCCTGCGTGGCCGGCCGCGGGTCACCCCCGATCGGGCGACGGCGAGGTGGGTGAACCGTGCCGGGGCCGCGGTGGCGGCGCACCACCGAACGGACGCCGGGCGGTTGCTCCCCCGCTCGGCGTCAGCCGTGGATGCGACCGCGCAGCATGACCAGCTTCGGGTGGCGCAGGGCGTCGAGGTCCTCGCGCGGGTCGGTCTCGTAGACCACGACGTCGGCCGCCGCGCCCTCGGTCAGCGACGGGAAGCCGAGCCACTCACGGGCCGCCCAGGAGGCCGCGCCGAGGGCCTGGACGGGCGTCATGCCGACCCCGTGCAGCGCCTTGACCTCGTCCACGATCCGGCCGTGCTCGATGCCGCCGCCCGCGTCCGTGCCCGCGAACACCGGGACGCCCGCCTCGACCGCCTTGGCGATGGTCGCGGTGTTGCGCGCGTGCAGGTGGTTCATGTGCTTCTGGTAGCCCGGGTACTTGTCCGCGCCCGCCGCGATGCTCGGGAAGTTCTCGATGTTGATCAGCGTCGGCACCAGGGCGGTCCCGTTGCGGGCCATCTGCGCGATCGTGTCGTCGGTCAGGCCCGTGCCGTGCTCGATGCAGTCGATGCCCGCGTCGAGCAGGGCCGGCAGCGCGTCCTCGCCGAAGACGTGCGCGGTGACCCTGGCCTTGTTCTCGTGCGCGACCTTGATCGCCTCGGTGAGGACGTCCTCGGTCCACAGCGGCGCGAGGTCGCCCGTCGACCGGTCGATCCAGTCACCGACCAGCTTGACCCAGCCGTCGCCCGCCGCGACCTGCTCCGCGACGGCGGCCGGCAGGTCGGCGGGGTCCTCCAGCTCGACGCCCAGGTACTTGATGTACCGCTTGGGCCTGGCCAGGTGCCTGCCCGCGCGGATGATCCGGGGCAGGTCCAGCCGCTCCTGCAGCGGGCGGGTATCCAGCGGCGAGCCGCAGTCGCGGATGAGCAGCGTGCCCGTCCGGCGGTCGGTGAGGGCCTGGTCCACCGCTTCGGGCAGCTCGACCACGCCCTTCGGGCCCAGGCCGACGTGGCAGTGCGCGTCGACCAGGCCGGGCACCAGGTAGCCGCCGGTGCTGACGGTGGTCGCGCCCGGCACCGGCCGGGTGCGGATCCGCCCGTTGACCACCCAGACGTCCCGCGGGTCGCCGCCCTCGGGGAGGACCACGCCCCGCAGGTGCAGGCCGGTCACTTGCCGAACTTCAGCTTCGACGGGTCGAAGCCGGGCGGGAGCTGGTCGAGACCGCCCAGGCCGGGCGGCAGCTCGTGCCCGCCGCCCTGGGGTGGCATGCCGGGCATCCCGGGGGGCAGCATGCCGGGCATGCCGGGGAACCCGCCGCGCACCTTCGGCGGCGTGGGGCCGCGGCCCTTGCCCTTCTTGCCCTTCTTCCCCTTGCCCTTGCGGTTGTTCTTGCCACCGCCGGGCAGGCCGAACCGGCCGGCCATCTGGCTCATCATCTTGCGCGCTTCGAAGAACCGGTTGACCAGGTCGTTCACGTCGCTGACCCGGACGCCCGAGCCGTTGGCGATGCGCAGCCGGCGGGAGGCGTTGATGATCTTCGGGTCGTCGCGCTCGGCCGGGGTCATGCCGCGGATGATCGCCTGCACCCGGTCCAGGTGCTTCTCGTCCAGGTTGGCGAGCTGGTCCTTCATCTGGCCCGCGCCGGGCAGCATCCCGAGCAGGTTCGCGATCGGGCCCATCTTGCGCAGCGCGAGCATCTGCTCCAGGAAGTCCTCCAGCGTGAGCTGGCCGGAGCCCATCTTCATCGCGGCGGCCTCGGCCTGGTCCGCGTCGAACGCCTGCTCCGCCTGCTCGATCAGGGTGAGCATGTCGCCCATGCCCAGGATCCGGCTCGCCATCCGGTCCGGGTGGAAGACGTCGAAGTCCTCGAGCTTCTCGCCGTTCGAGGCGAACAGGATCGGCTGGCCGGTGACCTCGCGGACGCTGAGCGCGGCGCCACCGCGGGCATCGCCGTCGAGCTTGGTGAGCACCACGCCGGTGAAGCCGACGCCGTCGCGGAACGCGGTCGCGGTGTTCACCGCGTCCTGGCCGATCATCGCGTCGACCACGAACAGCACTTCATCGGGGCGGATGGCCGCCCTGATGTCCACGGCCTGGCGCATCATCTCCTCGTCGACGCCGAGGCGACCCGCGGTGTCGACCAGCACGATGTCGTGCTGGGCCCGCTTGGCCTCCTCGATGCCCCTGCGGGCCACGTCGACCGGGTCGCCCACGCCGTTGCCGGGCTCGGGCGCGAACACGGGCACGCCCGCGCGCTCACCGACCACCTGGAGCTGGGTCACCGCGTTGGGGCGCTGGAGGTCGCAGGCGACCAGCATCGGGGTGTGGCCTTGGCCCTTGAGCCACTTGGCGAGCTTGCCCGCCAGGGTCGTCTTGCCGGCACCCTGGAGGCCCGCGAGCATGATCACGCTCGGCGGGTTCTTCGCCAGGGAGAGCCTGCGGGTCTCCCCGCCGAGGATGCCGACCAGCTCCTCGTTGACGATCTTGACGACCTGCTGGGCCGGGTTCAGCGCCTGGCTGACCTCGCTGCCCTTGGCGCGCTCCTTGACCTTCGCGATGAACGTGCGCACCACGGGCAGCGCGACGTCGGCCTCCAGCAGCGCGACCCGGATCTCGCGCGCGGTCGCGTCGATGTCTGCCTCGGACAGCCGCCCCTTGCCCCGCAGGTTCTGCAGGACCGAGGTGAGCCGGTCGGAAAGGGTGTTGAACACGATGCCGCCAGACCTCGCACGTCGTCGGTGGGTTCCTCAGCCCTCAGGGTAGCCGTTCACGCCGGCCCCACGGACAGCCGCAGGTGGTCGCGCCGCGTCAGCAGGGTCAGGCCCTGCCAGCCGCGCGGTGGCACGCCCGCCGCGAAGCGGGTCCGCAGCCTGGCCGCGCGGCGCACGTGCCGGGCGAACGACCGGGACCGGATCACCCTGCCCCGGGTGACCTGGCCGGACATCGCCTCCTCCGGGCTCGCGTCCAACCAGAGGAAGTGCCTGGGCCGGTTGGTGAGCAGGCCGACCGCGACCAGGCCGGCCCGGGTCGTCGGGCGGGTGGACGGTTCGTGGACCAGCAGCAGGCCGCCCGCGGTGAGCGCGAACCACAGGATGCGGGTCCGGTGCACCAGGTGCACCAACGGGCGGTAGAGGCGGTACGGCACGGCTCGCGGGAAGACGCCGCGCAGCGCCGCCCGCACCTGGTCGGAGTCCAGCACGACGGCTGGCTCGCCACCCGTGTCGACGGTGGCGAGCAGCGTCGACTTGCCCGCCCCCGGCAGACCGGCCAGCACGATCAGCGAGCACGGCCTCACGGCGACAGCGGTCATCGCATCCATACTAAAGAGACGTTTCGGACGTCCACGAGTTCCGGTGCGATCGGGGGCGGCCCAACCCCTCGACGAGCCGCTCCCGATCGCCCGGTGGTGGCGTTCCCCCCGGTCCGTCCCCTCCCCGAGCGGACCCCTCGCCACGGCTCACAGCTTCCCCCGCGGCGGGGGTCCGTCGGCAGCGTGAGCCCCCGTGGTCGGTTGTGCGTAGACCTACGCAACTCCCGGGACGTCACCGCGCCGCCGACAGCACCGCCCGCTCGATCCGGCGCCGCTGGTCGACGCCCATGCCGTCCGGTGCGGTGAAGGCGAACGAGTCGACGACCGTGGAGCCCAATGTGGACACCCGCGCCCACACGATGTCCACACCGGACTGCTCCAGCGCGTCCGCGACGCGGTGCAGCAGCCCGATCCGGTCCGCCGCGCGCAGCTCCAGCACCACCGAGCCGGTCGACTCGTCGTCGAACCAGAGCACCTTCGGCGGTGGCGGGTCCTGCGGCGGGCCGCCGTAGTCGCGCTCCTTCGCGGCGAGCTTGTCGGCCAGCGCGAGGGAGCCGTCCACGGCCCTGGTGAGCTGCTCGCGCAACAGGGTCACGTCCGGCAGCGAGCCGAACCTGGGCGACACGGTGAACACGTCGACCGCCGCCACCCCGAGGGACGGGTCGCTGTGCGAGCGCAGCGTGGCGGCGTGCACTTCGAGGGAGTTGAGCGCGAGCACGCCGGCGGCGCGGGAGAGCAGGCCCGGCCGGTCCGGCGCGACGACCGTGACGGCGGCGCCGTGGTCGTTCCGGTCGATCAGCACGTCCGGCCTGCCGCTCGCCAGCACGGCCCGCGCCAGGTCCTGCTGGCGCTGGTCCAGCGGTTCGGGCTTGGGCAGCGGGTCGCCCGCCATCGCCGTGCGGCAGCGCGCGACCAGGTCCCTGATCAGCGACGCCTTCCAGTCCGACCACACGCCGGGACCGGTCGCCACGGCGTCGGCCTCGGCCAGCGCGTAGAGCAGCTCCAGCAGCACCGGGTCGCCGCCGAGGGTGTCCACCACGCGGCGCACGGTGGCCTCGTCCTCCACGTCGCGGCGGGTCGCCGTGTGCGGGAGCAGGAGGTGGTGGCGGACCATGGCGGTGAGCGTGGCGACGTCCTGCGGCCACAGGCCGAGCCGTTCGGCTATCTGGGTGGTGATCGCCGCGCCGACCTCGGAGTGGTCGGCCTGCCTGCCCTTGCCGATGTCGTGCACCAGCGTGCCGAGCAGCAGCAGGTCCGGCCTCGACACCCCGGTCACCAGGCGGGCGGCGTGCGCGGTGGCCTGCACCAGGTGCCGGTCCACCGTCCACGTGTGCGCGGCGTCGCGGGGCGGCAGGTCGCGCACCGCGCCCCACTCGGGGAAGAGCCTGCCCCACAGGCCGGTGCGGTCCAGCGCCTCGACCACGTCGATCAGGCCCGTGCCGGTGCCCAGCAGGGCCAGCAGCTCGTCGCGGGCCTCCCGCGGCCACGGCTGGCGCAGCTCGGGGGCCGAGTCGGCCAGCTTCGC
>NZ_JBFAAX010000024.1:0-35974 GCF_040639995.1 Actinosynnema sp. NPDC023658
GGCTCGGGACTCGGCTGGGTGACCGCCGAGTACGCGATGCTGCCGTCGGCCACGCACACCCGCAGCGACCGCGGCATGTCAGGCGGTGTGCGCCGGGTCCTCGGTGCGCTCCACGACGGCGACCGGCTCGTCGGCGCGCGCGACGACGTCGACCGGGTGCTCGACGGCCTCGGCGTCCCGGTGCTCGGGGGCCTCGGCGTTGCGCAGCGCGATGGCACGGGCCAGGCGCGCGTAGCGCAGCTCCAGCTCCTTGAACCGCAGGTAGGTGTTGATCGTCTGGAAGCCGAACGCCACCACCAGGGCGTACAGCAGCAGGTCGGTGCCGCGGCCGACGCCGACCAGCTCCGCGACCTTCGACACCTCCACCGGCCTGATGACGGCGACGACCGCCAGCACCAGAAACAGCAGGAAGCCGATCTTGACGCCGGCCGCGGTCTTGGTCGTGCCGTGGTTCTTCAGGAAGAACACCAGCAGCACGATGACCGCGGCGATGAGCAGGAACTGGATCAGCATGTCAGCGCCTGGACCCCGTCTTGAGAGCCGAGTCGAACAGGATGTTCACGCCGTTGATGAGCGACTGGCCCTTGGACATCGAGTACTCCGTGTACAGGATCTCGACCTGCTCCTCGGTCACCCGCCAGCCGCGCTGCGAGATCATGTCGACGATCTGCGACGCGTGACCCATGCCGTTCAGCGTGATGCGGAGCTCGTCCGCCACCTTCTTGTTGAACACCCGCAGCCCGTTGTGGGCGTCGGACAGCTTCAGCTTCCGCAGCCGCGGGCTGACCGCCACCACCGTGCGCAGCACCACGCGCTTGATCAGCGGGATGTGCGAGGCGTCACCCCGGAACCGGGTGCCGACGATGATGTCGACCGGCTCGGCGCGCAGC
This sequence comes from Actinosynnema sp. NPDC023658, assembly GCF_040639995.1. Lineage (NCBI taxonomy): Bacteria > Bacillati > Actinomycetota > Actinomycetes > Pseudonocardiales > Pseudonocardiaceae > Actinosynnema > Actinosynnema sp. NPDC023658. The sequence goes on from NZ_JBFAAX010000024.1 coordinate 891, forward strand.
CGCTCCAGCATCCGCACCACGTCCGCGACCTGGTGCTGGCCGTCGGCGTCGAAGGTCACGAAGTACTCGGCCCCCGGCTGCTCGCGGGCGTACTCGACACCCGTCTGGATCGCCGCGCCCTGGCCGAGGTTGACCGGGTGCTGCACCAGGTGAGCGCCCGTGCCGCGGATCGCGTCCGCTGAGCCGTCCCGGCTACCGTCGTCGACGCACACGATGTTCGGGAACGTCCGGAGCGCGTTGCGCACCACGTCCGCGATCACCTGTGCTTCGTTGTAGACGGGCACGACCAGCCATACGTCAGACTGGTCCGCCACGGCGGCCTCCCGGCGAGTGAGTCGGATGTGGGTGTTGCCGAACAGGCTAGCGCGCGGGCCGGTCCCGGCTGTCGTCGACCAGCATGGAGGCGAACTCGGTGATCGTCTTCTGCCACGAGAAGCGCTCGCGGGTGATCTCCCCGAGCTTCGCCGCCCGGGCCTCCCGGCCGGGGTCGGTGACGGCCGTCTCCAAGGCGTCGGCCAGCGCCCCGGGGTCGCGCGCGGGCACGAGCCAGCCGGTCACGCCGTTGTCCACGATCTCGGCCGTGCCGCCCACGTCGGTGGCCACGATCGTGCAGCCGATGGCCGCCGCCTCCAGCACCGTCGTCGGCAGGCCCTCGGTCCAGCTCGGGTTGACGAACAGCGTCGCCGCGGACATCTCGCGCAGCGCCGTGTCGTGGTCGACCTCACCGAGGAACTCCACGTGCGGCTCCAGCCCGAGCCGCGCCACCGAGGCCCGCAGGTCCGCCGCGGCCGGGCCGTCGCCGCACAGCCGCAGCTTCATCGGCACGCCCCGCCGGTGCAGGGTCGCGGTCGCGGTGAGCAGGTCGGCCACGCCCTTGCCGTTGATGAGCCGGCCGACGTAGCAGGCCACCGGGCCGTCGTCGTCCGGCGGGCGCGCGACCACGCCCTCCGGCAGCTCGATGCCCCGGTACAGCACCTTCGCGTCGCGCTTGGCCAGGTCGCTGACGAACCGGGCGGCCGACTGCGACACCGCCACCACGCCGTCCGCCCAGCGCAGCACGGGCTGGCTGGTGAGCAGGTCGACCGTGGCGGCGACGAACCGGACGAACCAGCCGCCGCTCTGCACCGGGCTCGACCCGTGCTCGACGTGCAGCCTGCGCAGCCCGGCCCGCTTGGCGAACAGCGACGCCCACAGGTGCGGCCAGTAGAACCGGGTGTGCGTCATGAGCACGGTGTCCGGGCCGCACAGCTCGCGCAGCTTGCGGGTGAAGCCGGGGTACGGCACGGGGTAGTGGGAGATCACCTCCCGGCCGGGCCAGCGCACGACCGTCCACCGCTCGCCGAGCCGCTCCACGCCCGGCTCCGCGCCGACCGCCGACGTGAACACGGTGATCCGCAGGTCCGGGTCCGCCTCCAGCATGCGTCGGTGCAGTTCGTGCGCGTACGCCTCCACCCCGCCCTTGTGCGGCGGGTAGTAGACCGGCATGTCGACCAAATGCACGGCCACGAATCTAGGCTCCTGTCCGATGTCCGAGGAGGCCGCCCCAGGCCAGCGCGGCGGCCGTCAACCAGGCCACGGCCATGCCGAGCGCGACCCCGATCACGCCCAGCAGCAGGCCGAGGGTCGCCACGAGCGCGATCTCGGTGATGAACTGCACGGTGCGCACCCGCGGCCCCAGCCACGCCCGCCCGCTCGCCTTGCCCGCCACCAGCGCGGTCTGGGCGGTGGCCAGCAGGAACGCGTACGCCAGCAGCACCAGCACGACCGGTCGCAGGCCCTCCCACGGCGTGCCGAGGGCGGCCGTGAGCAGGTCGGCGGGCGCGAGGAGGGTCAGGCCCGCGAAGACCAGGCTGACCACCGCCGCCAGCCCGGAGACCAGCATCGGCGCCCGCACGACCTCGCGCGCCGACCGACCCGCCAGGTGCGCCAGCAGGGCGTTGCTGATGCCGATGAACAGCACGGTGAGCGCCGTCACCGGGACCAGCGCCTTGCGCAGCACCCCGAGGCCGTCCAGGCCGACGAGCCACGCGGTCACGCCGAACGTCGCCCAGGTGCCCGCGGTCAGGTAGACGGCGTCGATGAGGAACCCCGGCAGCAGCGACCGCCGGTCGCGCAGCCAGCCGCGCACGGCGTCGACCGCGAACGGGCCGCCGGTCAGCCAGGCGCCGACGGCCGCCACCGGCACCGCGCTCAACGCCCACAGCAAGTAGGTGGACGTCGCGTCCAGTTCGCCGGTGAGCACCGTCACGCCGACCGCGGCCAGGAACAGCACCAGCCACGAGCCGTCCAGCACCAGCGCCCGGAACGGCCGCTGCCGCGCGTAGGAGACGTACCGGCCGTGGTCGAGCACCGCGGTGAAGGGCGAGGCCAGCGCCTGGATCAGCAGCAGCGTCCGGGCCGGACCGCTCATCAGCAGCCCCACGACCAGGCACACCACGCCGACCGCCACGCCCAGCAGCAACGACGTCGCCGCCGCGCCGCGCACCCCGCGCGCGTCGCCGTTCGCCACCGCCTTGGACACCAGCAGCGGTTCCGCCGCGACCGCCCGACCGAGGTACCACTGGCCGATCTGCACGATCGCGACCAGCGAGAACACCCCGTACTCGGCGTCGGTCGACACCGGCGCGGCGATCAGCTGCACGGCGAAGGTGATCGCGCTGAAGACCAGTTGGTCGATCGTGACCGCCGACTGGCGCACCGCCGTACCGGCCAATGCGCGCAGACCGTCGAGCCGTGATCTGTTCGCCGCCGTCACGGGTGTCCTCTTCTTGGGGGGGGTGCCAGGTGCTCAGAGCTGCCGAAGCGGGCCTTACTGTACGGCTTCGGCCGATGTCCCCTCGCGGCAGGAGAACCCCATGCCATCGCCGGTCTCCGTGGTGATCCCGTGCGCGCCCCGGGCGGACTTCCTCCCCGAGACGCTGCGCTCGGTCGCCGAGCAGACGCACGAGGACTGGGAGGTCGTGCTGGTCCTGGACGGCGAGTGCGAGCAGAACCGGGCCGTCGCCCGCACCCTGCCCGACGACCGGGTGCAGGTGCACCTGACGCCCGCGCCGCGCAGCGGGCCCGCCGTCGGCCGCAACATCGGGCTGGACGCGGCCAAGCACGACCTGGTGGCGTTCCTCGACGCCGACGACCTGTGCCTGCCACAGCGCCTCGCGCACCAGGTCGCCGTGCTCAACCAGCGCCCCGGCCTCGGCCTGGTCGGCGCGTGGGCCCGGCAGATCGACCCGTCCGGGCAGGTCGTGGGCGAGATGCACTCGGCCATCGGGCCCGAGGTCGCGCGCACCATGCTCCTCTACAACTGCCTCATCACCTCCACGATCGTCGTCCGCAAGGAGCTGGCCGCGCAGGTCGGCGGCTTCGACCCCCGCCTGGTGCGGCTGGAGGACTACGACCTGTGGCTGCGGGTCATGGCCCGCGCCGACGGCGACGTGCTGCCCGAGGAGCTGGTCGGCTACCGCGTGCACCCCGGCCAGTACAGCCGCGGCGCGCTCATGGGCGGCCACACGAAGCTGCTGCGGCGGTCCAAGCAGGCGCTGGGCGAGCGGATCGGCGTGAGCGGCCTCGGCGTCGCCGCCCGGCACGCGGCGTGGCTGGGCGTGCAAGTGGCCCACCGCCGCTGGTGAGGGGCGCGCGGGTACTCTGCGTCGCAGCGGGACCGGGGACCCGCTCCTCCTCCGAGTGATCGGGTTGCTGACGCGATGAGTGCTGCACTGCTGGTGCTGTTGCTGCTGTGGGTTCCTGGACTGGTGTTCGGCGCGGCCCTGCGGCTGCGGGGCTGGACGCTGGCCGCCGCGGCTCCGGCGCTGACCTACGGCCTGGTCGCGACCGGCGGCCTGCTGCTGGGCAAGCTCGGGTTCTCCTGGACGCTGCCGACGTTCGGCGCGTGGGCGCTGGTCGCGTCGGTCGTGCTGTTCGCCGTGACGACGCTGGTCCAGCGGCGGTGGCCCGCCCGCGTCGAGGACGACGAGCCGCGCGTGTCGCGCCGGGGTCACCTGGTGGTCGGCGCGGGCGTCGCCATCGGCCTCGCGGTGGGCGCGGTCACGTTCCTGCGCGGCATCAGCAGCCTCAACCGCCTCGCCCAGGACTGGGACGCACCGCACCACGGCAACCTCGTGCGCTGGCTGGCCGAGCACCACACGTCCCTCGTCTCCAGCGCGGGCGCCATCGGCAACCAGGCGGAGAACGCCCACTACTTCTACCCGGCCACCTACCACCAGCTGCTCGCCCTGCTGCTCGACCAGTTCGGCATCACCCTGCCGCAACTGCTCAACTCCGGCGCGCTGAGCACCGTGCTGGTGTGGCCGGTCGGCATCGCCGCCATGGGCCTGGCCTGGAAGCTGCCCGCGCGCGTCGTCGCGCCCGCCGCCGCCGTGTCCACCTGGTTCTCGCCGTTCCCCTACGACTCGTTGTGGCGCGGCCCGCTGTGGCCCTACGTCGCGGGCATCGCCCTGCTGCCGGCCGTCCTCGCGCTGGTCACGTACCTGATCCGGCCGCGCGGCATCACCGGGCCGGTCGCCCTGGCGGTGTCGACGGCGGCCCTGGTCGGCCTGCAGCCCAGCCTGGCGTTCATCCTCGCCGGCCTGCTCGGCGTGATCTTCCTGTGCTGCCTGCTGCGGCTCGTGCCGATCGACTGGAAGCGGGCGTGGCCGACGCTGCTCGCGGTGGCCGTGCTGGGCGCGGTCGGCGCCGCGCCGCTGATCCTGCCGTCCCTGGGCTCGGCCACCGGCGTGGCCGCGATGGTGTGGCCCTCGGAGGCGACGCCCGCCGGCGCGTTCGGGCAGATGCTCACCTTCTCCGGCGTGGTCGACTTCCCGCAGTGGTGGATCGGCCTGCCCGCGCTGTTCGGCATCGTCGTCATGGCCAGGCGGCGGATCATGGTGTGGATGGTCGGCGTGTGGCTCGCGTTCGGCGGCCTGTACGCGGTGACCGTGTCGCTGGAGTCCCCGATCATCCAGCGCCTGACCGGCTACTTCTACAACGACCACTGGCGGCTCGCGGTGATGCTGCCGCTGCCGGGCGCCATCGCGTTCGGCGTGGCCGTGGTCGCGTTCGGCACGTGGGTGGTCGACCGCTACCGCGACCGGGTGCCCGCCCTCGGCCGCACGCCCTGGGCGCCGGTCGCCGCCAGCCTGGTGCTCTTCCTGCTCATCGGCCTGGTCAGCGGCGCGTACATCGGGCGCAACAGCAAGCGCCTGGCGGTCAACTACCAGAACGGCCCGACCGTCAGCGACGGCGAGCTGGCCGCCTACCGGTGGCTGTCCGAGCACGTCGAGCCGGGCGAGCGGGTGATGAACGACGTGTTCGACGGCAGCGGCTGGCTCTACGCCGTGGCCGAGGTCGAACCGGTCGAGTGGACGTTCTACGGCACCCCCGAGGGCACGCCCAGCCACTACCTCGTCGAGCACCTCAACGACCTCGGCACCGACCCCGAGGTGCGCGCCGACCTGAACGAGCTGAAGGTCCGGTACGTGCTGGTCGGACGCGGTTTCGTGCGCAAGGACAACCGCATCGCGGACGGCTTCGTCGGCCTCGACCGCACGCCGGGGTTCACCGAGGTGTTCCGCAACTCCGATTCGGTGGTCTACGAAATCGAAGGGCAGGAGAACGTGGTCGACGGCGCCGCGGCAGCGGCCGGCCGATGAGCGTATCGACCTCCGGGTGCCCTGTCTTCACCCCATGGGGTGTAGCCGGCCGCGTCCCGTGTCTGCCGTACCCTCGACTGCTGTGAGCTTCGCTGGATTTGACCTGATCGTCGTCGGTTCCGGGTTCTTCGGCCTGACGGTCGCCGAACGCACCGCCTCCCAGCTCGACAAGCGCGTGCTCGTGTTGGAACGCCGTGCGCACATCGGTGGCAACGCCTACTCCGAGCCCGAGCCCGAGACGGGCATCGAGGTGCACCGGTACGGCGCGCACCTGTTCCACACCTCCAACAAGCGGGTGTGGGACTACGTCAACCAGTTCACCGAGTTCACCGGCTACCAGCACCGGGTGTTCGCCATGCACGCCGGCCAGGCCTACCAGTTCCCCATGGGCCTGGGCCTCATCTCGCAGTTCGTCGGCCGCTACCTGAGCCCGGAAGAGGCCCGCGCGTGGGTCGCGGAGCACGCCGCCGAGATCGACTCCAAGGACGCGAAGAACCTGGAGGAGAAGGCGATCTCGCTCATCGGCCGCCCGCTGTACGAGGCGTTCGTGCGCGACTACACCGCGAAGCAGTGGCAGACCGACCCGAAGGAGCTGCCCGCGGCGGTCATCAGCCGCCTGCCGGTGCGCTACACCTTCGACAACCGCTACTTCAACGACACCTACGAGGGCCTGCCCGTCGACGGGTACACCGCGTGGCTGGAGAAGATGGCCGACCACCCGAACATCGAGGTGCGGCTGGACACCGACTTCTTCGACGTCCGCGACGAGATCCCGGCCGGCACGCCCGTCGTCTACACCGGGCCGCTGGACCGCTACTTCGACTACAGCGAGGGCTGGCTGGGCTGGCGCACGCTGGACTTCGAGCAGGAAGTCCTGCCGGTGGGCGACTTCCAGGGCACGCCGGTGATGAACTACAACGACGCCGAGGTGCCGTACACCCGCATCCACGAGTTCCGGCACTTCCACCCGGAGCGCGAGTACCCGTCGGACAAGACGGTCATCGTGCGCGAGTTCTCCCGGGCGGCCGAGAAGGACGACGAGCCGTACTACCCGATCAACACCGCCGAGGACCGCGCGAAGCTGGAGCGCTACCGGGAACTCGCGCGCGCCGAAGCCGCCGAGCGTAACGTCGTCTTCGGTGGTCGACTGGGCACCTACAAGTACCTGGACATGCACATGGCGATCGGTTCGGCGCTGAGCGTGTTCGACAACAAGATCGCCCCGCACCTGGCCTCCGGTCGGGCGCTGGACGGTTCGCTGGAGGACTGATTCGGTTATGTCGGGCAACTCCACCCTCGTCGAGCACGGGGCACCGGAGAAACTGCTGGCGCAGCGCGGCCTCTTCGCCGGGCCGTCGCAGATCGTCTCGGAGGACCTCTACGCCGAGATCTCCCAGGGCATCGCCGACCGCGAGCGGCACCGCCTGGTCGTGCACCCGCACGCCACGGTGTCCCTGAACACCTACTTCGGCCGGTTCCCGGCGACCTACTGGCAGCGGTGGTGCGTCAGCCCCGAGGTGGAGCTGAGCCTCACCCTCACCGGTTCCGGCACCGTCTCCATCGTCGCCTCGGACGCCGAGGGCGAGACCCGCACCATCGTCGCCGAGCAGGTCTCGGGCGCGAAGGCGCAGGTCGTCACCATGACGGCGAAGATCGACAAGTTCACCGACGGCGGCGCGCTGTGGTTCGACGTCGTCACCGGTGAGCACGAGCTGGTCGTCGAGCACGCCCGGTGGACCGTCGCGCCGCCGAAGGACGTCCGGCCGACCGCGATCGTGATCTGCACGTTCAACCGGGTCGAGGACTGCCTCAACACGATGGCGTCCCTCGCGTCGGACTCCGAGCCGCTGGGCCTGGTCGACGCGGTGTACGTGGTGGACCAGGGCAGCGACCCGGTCGAGTCGCGGGAGCGCTTCGCGGAGGTCTCCGCCGCGCTGGGCGACAAGCTGCGCTACATCCGCCAGCCCAACCTCGGCGGCGCCGGCGGCTTCACCCGCGGCCTCTACGAGGTCATGGAGGTCGACCACGCCGAGCACGCCAACGTCCTCTTCATGGACGACGACGTGCTGTGCGAGCCGGAGATCGTGGTCCGCACGACGGCGTTCGCCAACCGCACCGCGCAGCCGGTCATCGTCGGCGGCCAGATGCTGTACCTGCTGCACCCGAACCACCTGCACGTGGGCGCGGAGTACGCCAACCTCGACACGCTGGCCCCCGGCCAGGTCGTCGAGGGCGCCCTGCACGACGCCGACCTCACCGGGTACGACGAGGAGACCGGCAAGCGCAACGTGCAGGACCGCCGGGTCGACGCGGGCTACAACGGCTGGTGGTCGTGCCTGATCCCGTCGGAGATCGTCAAGGCGATCGGCTACCCGCTGCCGCTGTTCTTCCAGTGGGACGACATCGAGTACGGCTACCGCGCGCGGGCCCACGGGTTCGCCACGGTCACGCTGCCCGGCGCGGGCGTGTGGCACGCCGACTTCCACTGGAAGGACTGGGACGACTGGCACCGGTACTTCAACCTGCGCAACGCCCTGGTCACCTCGGCGCTGCACAGCCAGTTCGACCCGAAGCGGATCTGCCGGTCCATGGCGGGCCAGCTCGCCACGTACCTGGTCGGCATGCAGTACGGCCTGGCGGCCACCCAGCTCAAGGCCATCGAGGACTTCCTCAAGGGCCCCGAGGTGCTGCGCGACGGCGGTGTCCAGGCCGCGGCGGAGATCCGCAAGCTGCGCGCCGAGTACCCCGAGACGATCAAGCACCCCGCCTCGGAGGTGCCCGGCATCTCCTCCGGTGACCTGCCGCTGATCACCGCGCCGCCCGCGCCCCGGCTGTTCGCGCCGGTGCTGGCCAAGCGCGTGGTCAACCAGCTGCTCGGCCGCAGCGTGCACGACGTCGGCGCGGTCGCCGCGGGCGACTCGGCCTGGTGGCACGTGTCGCTGTTCAACACCGCGGTGGTCACCGACGCGTCCCAGGAGGGCGTGCGGGTGCGCCGCCGCGACCGCGAGCTGGCCATCCGGCTCGGCAAGCAGGGCACGAAGCTGCTCAAGGAGCTGTACCAGCGGGCGCCGGAGATGCAGCGCGCGTACCGCGAGGCGATGGACGAGCTGACCAGCCGCGAGAACTGGCGGCGGTTGTACGACCTGTGACCGGAGCGGCGGGGCGGCCCTGAGCGGCCGCCCCGTTGCCGTTCCCACGTCTTTCTCACGCGCTTCTCACCGTAGGGACTTCTCGTGGACGCAGTGCACCGGATCATCCTGCCGAGGGACGACGACCCGCTCGACGTGCGGCCGATGTACCTCGACGAGCCGCAGAACGTGCACTGCCAGGTGGACTCCCGGCGCGGCCTGACCGTGCCCGAGCACGCCAAGGTGTCGTTCGCGACCTACTTCAACGCGTTCCCGGCCAGCTACTGGAAGCGGTGGACGGTCGTCGACGAGGTCGTGCTGCGGATGCGCGTGCGCGGCTCCGGCCGCGTCGACGTGTACCGGTCCAAGCCCAGCGGCGACGTCGTGCACCTGGAGGGCGAGTTCGTCCGGGACGCGGCGGAGTGGACGTCGCTGGAGTTCCCGGTCTCGCTGCGGCCGTTCGAGGACGGCGGGTTCATCTGGTTCGACGCGTTCACCCACGAGTCGCCGCTGGAGATCCAGGACGCCGAGTGGGCCGTGCGCTCGCCGCTGCCCGCGCGGAAGGTCGCGGTCAGCATCACCACCATGCGCCCGCACGACGCGGTGGAGGCGCTGCGCGCGCTGGGCAGCGACCCGGCCGTGCTGGACGTGGTGAGCAAGGTGTTCGTCGCGGACCAGGGCGCGGTGAAGGTGCGGACCGTGCCGGGGTTCGCGCAGGCGCAGGCCGGCCTCGGTGACCGGCTGGAGGTCGTCGAGCAGGACAACCTGGGCGGCTCGGGCGGCTTCACCCGGGGCATGTTCGAGGCGATCGAGCACACCGACGCCGACCAGGTCATGCTCATGGACGACGACATCCGGCTGGAGCCGGAGGCGGTGCTGCGGTCCAACGCGTTCGCGCGGGCGGCGGCGTCACCGGTCATCGTCGGCAGCCACATGCTCAACCTCCAGGCCCGGACCAGGATCCACAGCACCGCGGAGATCGTGGACCTGGGCACGTGCTTCTGGCGGGCCGCGCCGGGCGCGGTGACCGACCACGACTTCGGCACGTCGTCGCTGCGCGAGACGCCCGAGCTGCACCCCCGGGTCGACGCCACCTACAACGGCTGGTGGATGTGCCTGTTCCCGCGCGAGGTCGTGGAGCGCACCGGCTACCCGCTGCCGCTGTTCATCAAGTGGGACGACGCCGAGTACTCGCTGCGCGCGCTGGAGCACGGCTACCCGACGGTGTCGCTGCCGGGTTCGGCGGTGTGGCACATGCCGTGGACGGACAAGAACGACTCGACCGACTGGCAGGCCTACTTCCACACCCGCAACCGGCTGGTCCTGGCCGCGCTGCACAGCCCGTACGACGTGCAGCGCGGCATCGTGAAGCACGGGTTGAAGCTGTCGCTGCGGCACCTGCTGTCGATGGAGTACTCGACGGTGGCGTTGCAGCAGAAGGCGATCGAGGACTTCCTGGACGGCCCGGCCGGCCTGTTCGACTCGCTGCGCACCGCGTTGCCGATGGTGCGCGCGATGCGCGAGGAGTTCAGCGACGCCCGGCGCCTGGAGTCGGCCCGCGAGTTCCCGCCGCCCACGTTCGACATGGTGCGGGCGGAGGCGCTGCTCCAGCCGTCGAGGAGCAAGGCGACGATCGCGGTGCGCGCGGCGAAGTCCGTGCTGCACAACCTGCGCCCGCCGCAGCCGTCCGCCGGCGACCGGCCGCAGCTGAACGTGCCCGCCCTGAACGCCCGCTGGTTCCTGCTGGGCAACCTGGACAGCGCCACCGTGTCCACGGCCGACGGCACCGGCGTCGCGTTCTACAAGCGCGACCCCGACCAGTTCCGCACCCTGATGGCGAGGGCCGTGCGCAACTACCGCCGGCTGGGCAAGGAGTGGCCGCGGCTGCGCAGGCAGTACCGCGACGCCCTGCCCGACCTCACCTCCGCCGAGCAGTGGCGCAAGGTCTTCGAGAACCGCTGAGCCGCTGAGCCGCTGAGCTGCCGGGCCAGGCCGGTCGGGGCGTCCCGACCGGCTAGGCGAGGTGCGCGGCCACGACGTGGCTGAAGTTGACCACGAACTCCTTGCCGTCGACGGTCTCGACGGCCTGGGTGTGGCCGTTGCGCACGATCTGGACCAGGCGTGGTCCGAGGTCGGCGGCGGTCTCCGGGGTGACCCGGATGGAGATCGGGTTCGGGTTCGCGGCGAGGTGCAGGACGAGGGCTGTCTTACGCGCTTCAGCAGTCATGCCGCACAGCCCATCAGCAGCGGCCTGACCAGGCAACGGAGGTTCGCCGGCAGCGATTCCGCGTCAAGCTGAACGACGCGGCGGGACCGGGCCGCCCGACCCGGTCACTTGCGGAAGAAGCGCTCCCGCTGCCCCTGCCGCACCAGCTTGACCCACTCGACGAACGCCTTCGGGTCGCGCCGCACCCCGATGAAGTACAGCCCGAACCGGAACGCCTCCAGCAGCCCCAGCTTGCGCATCCCCGGCTGCGAGAGCAGGTACCCGCGGTTGCGGTAGGTGTAGTACCGCTTGATCGCGTTCTCCGGGTCCTGCGCGTGGAACCGCCCGCCGAGCATCGGCTTGAACTCGTCCGAGCCGTCCGGGTGCAGGTAGGTCGCCTTCAGCGACGTGCCGAACGGCAGCCCGGTGCGCACCAGCCTGCGGTGGATCTCCACCTCGTCGCCGCGGAAGAACAGCCGGTAGTCCGGCACGCCGACGACGTCCACCGTGGACGCCTTGAACAGCGCGCCGTTGAACAGCGACGCGATGCCGGGCAGGAAGTCGACGCCCAGCTCGGCCGCGTTCCGCTTCCACGTCAGGCCGCGCCGCAGCGGGAAGGCGAGCTTCTCCGGCCGCTCGATGTTCGCCACCACCGGCGAGATCGCCGCCAGCCCGCGCCGCTGCGCCTCCTCCAGCAGCACGCCCAGCACCGTCTCGTCGGCCGGCCGGCCGTCGTCGTCGGCCAGCCACAGCCAGTCCGCGCCCAGCGACAGGGCGTGCAGCATCCCCAGGGCGAAGCCGCCCGCGCCGCCGAGGTTGCGGTGCGAGGCGAGGTAGGTGGTCGGGATCGGGCACTGGGCGACCAGGTCGTCCACCGGCTGGTCGGGCCCGTTGTCCACCACCACCAGGTGGTCGAGTGGGCGCGTCTGCGACGCCAGGACCTTCAACGAGTCCGCCAGCAGCTCGCGCCGGTGCCGGGTCACGACGACCCCGACGACGGAGCCCTGCGGCAGTGCGCCCACCACGCTCACCTACTCGCCACCGTTCCCGCTCAGCACTTCGGGTTGCCCGAGCCGCTCCAGCGCCTCGTCGGTCAGGTGCTCGAACGGGTCACGCCCCTTGTAGGCGGTGAGCACCTTGCGCAGCGAGCCCTGCATCTTGACCTGGCCTTCGTCCATCCAGATCGCGGAGTTGCAGAACTCCGCGAGGAAGTCGTCGGAGTGGTTCGCGAACACCAGGATGCCCGATCGCTTGACCAGTCCGTTCAGCCGGTCCCGCGCCTTGGCCATGAACGCCGCGTCGACCGCGCCGATGCCCTCGTCGAGGATCAGGATCTCCGGGTCGATCGACGTGACCACGCCCAGCGCCAGCCGCACCCGCATACCCGTCGAGTAGGTGCGCAGCGGCATCTGGAGGTAGTCACCGAGCTCGGTGAACTCGGTGATGTCGTCGACCCGCTTCTCCATCTCCTTGCGGCTCATGCCGAGGAACAGACCGCGGATCATGATGTTCTCGTACCCGGAGATCTCCGGGTCCATGCCGACCCCGAGGTCGAACACGGGTGCGACCTTGCCCACGATGCGCGAACTGCCCCGCGTGGGCTCGTAGATGCCCGCGAGCAGCCGCAGCAGCGTGGACTTGCCGGCGCCGTTGTGGCCCACGAGGCCGACCCGGTCACCGTGCCGCAGCGAGAGGTTGATGTCGTGCAGTGCCTCGATTATCGGCACGCGGCCCTCGGAGCCGATCTTCCCGCCGACCTTGCCGAGCGCGAGCTTCTTCAGCGACCTCGACTTGGCGTCGAAGATCGGGAAGTCGACCGAGGCGTTCCAGACGTCGATGCTGACCATGATGTGTTTGCGGCCTCACTCAGACCCAGTAGGAGACGCGGGCACGGTAGTTCCGCATCGCGATCAGCGCCAGCGCCCACCCCACGACGGTGAACGCGCCGACGACCACCCAGTGGTGCCAGTCCTGCGAGTGCCCCAGCATGGGCGCCCGGACCAGCTCCACGAAGTGGTACAGGGGGTTCAGCTCGGCGATCAGGACGCGCCAGTTGCCCTGGCTGCCGGTGACCGAGTTGAGCACCCCGACGTGCCACACGATGGGCGTCATGAAGAAGATCAGGTTGATGAAGCTGTTGATCACCGGCGGGATGTCGCGGAACCGGGTGCTGATGATGCCGAACAGCAGCGCCACCCACACCGCGTTCAGCACGACCAGCGCGAACGCGGGGATCACGAGCAGCGCGGCCCACGACAGGCCGGGCTGGAGGGTGGGGTCGCCCTGCATCTGGTACGGGTGCGACAGCGTCGGGAAGAAGATCGCCACCACGACCACGTAGACGGCCAGGTTGTGGAGCAGGAACAGCACCTGGCGCCACACCATGCGCAGCACGTGCACCGTGATGGGCGCGGGCAGGTGCTTGATCAGGCCCTCGTTGGCGATGAAGACCTCGGTGCCCTCGGTGACCACGCCGAGGATGAAGTTCCAGATGATGAAGCCGGCCGTCACGTAGGGCAGGAACGTGCCGAGCTGCTGGTGGAACAGCTGCGAGTAGAGCAGGCCGAGCGCGAGGGCCGTGGTGCCCATGGAGATGGTGATCCACAGCGGGCCGATGACCGACCGGCGGTACCGCTGCTTGATGTCCTGCCAGCCGAGGTGGCCCCACAGCTCCCGCTGCCGCCACGCGTCGCGCACGTCGCCGAACGCGCGCGCGAACGTGCGCGAGTTGGGTGCCAGGGGAGCGGGAGGCCGCTCGACCGTACTCGTGGGTTGCACGAGTGGTGAGACTACCGGCGACAGGGTGTGGACCCTGTCGCCGGGCTGTCACGGTGCGGTCACCCCTGCTGCGGGAGGTCCGGCACCCCGGTTACCTTCATGATCACCTGTTCGTGATCGTACGTGTACCCGCAGTAGTCGAACTCGATCCCGGTGCGCTCGACGTACTCCGTCCACGCCTTGTGCTCGTGCTCCTGCCACCCCGGGTAGTTGAAGTACTCGTCGAACACGATCACGCTGCCGGGCACCAGCCGGGGGCCGACGAGGTCGAGCACCGTCTTGGTGGACGAGTACAGGTCGCAGTCGACGTGCAGGAACGCGACCGGGCCGGGGTGGGCGTCCAGGAAGCCGGGCAGGGTGTCGTCGAACCAGCCGACGACGAGCTCGGCGCCGTCCACGTCGGGCAGGCCGTCCATGCCGAACAGGCCGGCCGGGAAGCCGTTGCGCCAGTCCTCGGGCAGGCCCTCGAACGAGTCGAAGCCGTACACCTCGCGGCCCTCGCGCGCGGTGGCGATGATCTTGAGCGTGCTGCCGGTGTAGACGCCGAACTCCAGCGCCATGCCCTCGGCCTCGACCAGACCGAGCCCGTGCTCCAGCGTGGCGTGCGGGTGGCCGAAGTGGGGTGCGGTCGGCAGGTTCCGGCGCACGAACCGGGCGCTCTCCAGCGCGGCTTCCTGCTCACCCGCGAAGACCAGGTCGCGCCGGGCCCTGACCTCGTACTGGATCGTGGCGTCCACGGCCCGGTCGGCCTGCCTGCGGAGCTGCTCCACCTCGTGCTGGAGCTTGGCGATCCGCTCCGCCTGCTCGTGGTGGTAGGGGCGCACCACGTCGTCGATGACCCGGAGGATCTTGCCGCGCACGCGCTTCCGGACTTCTTCGACGATGGGGCTGTGCCGGACTTTGTCGAGCACTTGTCGGCTCCTCTCACGGTGTGGCGGTGAACACGGTCGGGCAGCGCGGTGCCCGTTGTCCAGCCCGCGACCTCACCGCCGCACCGGAACGTTACAAGTACTGACCCGTCCCCCTGATGTGCGGACCGCCCTCGGCGTCGGCGTGACCGGTGCCTGCCGGCAGCGCCCGTCCGCGCATCTGCTCCAACTGGACGCGCGCGGCCATCTGCTGGGCGAACAGCGCCGTCTGGATGCCGTGGAACAGGCCCTCCAGCCACCCGACGAGCTGGGCCTGGGCGATCCGCAGCTCCGCGTCGGAGGGGGTGCCCTCCTCGGTGAACGGCAGGGACAGCCGCTCCAGCTCGTCGCGCAGCTCCGGCGCCAGGCCGTCCTCCAGCTCGTCGATGGACCGCTTGTGGATCTCCTTGAGCCGGTTGCGGCTGGCCTCGTCGAGGGGAGCCGCGCGCACCTCCTCCAGGAGCTGCTTGATCATCGTGCCGATGCGCATGACCTTGGCCGGCTGCTCGACCAGGTCGGTGACGTCCTGGCCGCCCGCGTCGTCGCCGGACGGCACCCGCGCCGCGCCGACCGGGGTGCCGTCCGGGCCGACCACCACCACCGCCTGATCGCCGCCTCCGCCGGCGGTGCGCCGCTCGTTCTCCACCTGATCACCTCGGGGTGCCTCGCTCATGCCTCCCATCCTGGCCCGATCGGGTGCCGGACGCCGAACCGGGTCACGGATCGGGCGGCAAACCCGCGGCCCCTGCTGTCGCTCGCACCGACGTCCTCCGTACGGTGTGCGGCATGGCGTTCGACGTCGCACGGGTCCGTGGGCTGTTCCCCGCGCTCGGCGACGGCTGGGTTCATCTGGACGCTCCTGCGGGGATGCAAGTACCCGAACAGGTGGCCACGGCCGTCTCCACCGCGCTGCGCGCACCCGTCTCCGGACCGGGTGGCATATTCCCCGCTTCGCAACGTGCCGAGGCCATCGTCGACGCGGCCAGGCGGGCCGTGGCCGACCTGGTCGGCGCCGACCCGGCCGGCGTCGTGCTCGGCCCGAGCTCGGCGGTGCTGCTGCAGCGGCTGGCCGACGCGCTGTCCGAGGGCTGGTTCCTCGGTGACGAGGTCGTGGTGTCGAGGCTGGACCACCCGGGCAACATCGCGCCGTGGCAGCGGGCCGCCCAGCGCACCGGCAGCGTGGTGCGGTGGGCCGAGGTCGACATCGAGACCTGCGAGCTGCCCGCGTGGCAGTACGACGACCTGGTCACGCCGAAGTGCAAGCTGGTGGCGGTGACCGCCGCGTCCGGCTCCGTCGGCACCCGCCCGGACCTGCGCAAGATCGCTGACGCCGCCCGCCGCGCGGACGCGCTGGTCGTGGTGGACGCCTCCTCCGCCGCGCCGTTCGTGCCGCTCGACATCACCTCGATGGGCGCCGACGTGGTGGCGGTGTCCGCGAACAACTGGGGCGGCCCGCCGGTGGGCGCGCTGGTGTTCCGCGACCCGTCGATGCTCGACCTGCTGCCGTCGGTCGCGGTGGAGCCCGGGGCGCGGGGTCCCGAACGCCTGGAACTGGGCCCGCACGCCTACCCGCTGCTGGCCGGTCTGGTGGCATCGGTCGAGTACCTGGCCGGTCTGGACGACGCCGCGGTGGGCCCGCGGCGCGAGCGCGTGCTCACGTCCCTGGGTTCGGTGAAGGCCTACCAGGCGGGACTTCTGGCTAATCTCATCAACGAACTGCGATCGCTGCGTCACGTCATGGTGATCGGTGACGCCATGCGCCGGGTGCCGGCGCTGGCGTTCACGGTGGCCGGCGTGAAGGCGACCGACGGCGTCGAGCACCTGTCCGAGCGCGGTGTGTGCGCGTTCGCGGACTCGGGGCAGCACGGCGTCTTCTCGGTGCTGGGGGTGGGTGAGGTCGGCGGTGCGATCCGCGTCGGCCTGGCGCACTACACGAACGCGGTGGAAGTGGACGAGCTCGTGCGGGCGGTCGCCGAGCTCGGCTGAGGTCGGGTTGCGCGGAGACCGGGGGGCTGGGTGGACGACCTGCTGTCACGGGAGCTGGCCGACCTCGCCGCACTGCACCGCCTCGCACCGCTGATGTCGGAGTACCTGCCCAACACGGCGCACGAGCTGCGCCCCGCCGCGCTGGCGGCCGTGGTGGACGAGGTGCTGCTCGGCTCGCGGACCGTGCTGGTGGAGTGCGGGTGCGGCGCGTCGTCAGTGGTGCTGGCGCGGTTGCTGGCGCGGCGCGGGTTCGGCCACCTGCTGTCGGTCGAGCACGACGAGCGCACGGCCGCGTTCGTGGCCAGCCAGCTGCGCCGCGAGGGCCTCGGCCACGTGGCCCGCGTCGTGCACGCGCCCCTCACGCCCCACCCGGCGGCGCTCGGCAACGCCCAGTGGTACCACCCGCAGCTCGTGCACGACGAGGTGTCGGCGTACGTGGAGCGGTACGGCCTGGTGGACCTGCTGCTGGTGGACGGCCCGCTGCTGGGCGACGCCCGCTACCCGGCGCTGCCGGTGCTGCGCGGCGTGCTCGCGCCGGGCGCGGCGGTGCTGGTGGACGACGCCGAACGCCCCGGCGAGCAGACCGTGCTGGTGCGGTGGGCCGAGGAGTTCGCGCTGCGCTTCCGCACCACGCCGCGCACCTTCCTGGCCACCGCGACCGCACTGGACCGGGGCTGACGCTCAGGTCTGGAGCACGAGCTTGCCGAACACCTCGCCGCCCTCCAGCGCGCGGTGCGCGTCGGCGGCCCGTTCGAGCGGCAGCACGTCGTGCACGACGGGCTTGACCTGCCCGGACGCGATGAGCGGCCACAGGTGCTCGCGCACCTCGGCCACGACGCGGCCCTTGCCGCTCGGCCCGTCCACCGGCCGGAACCGCAGGCCGGTGGCGATCACGCCGGCCCGCTTGGACAGCAGCTTGCCGATGTTCAGCTCCGCCTTCGCCCCGCCCTGCATGCCGATGACCACCAGCCGGCCGTCCGGCGCGAGCACGTCGAGGTTGCGGTCCAGGTAGGCCCCGCCCATGTTGTCCAGCACCACGTCCGCCCGGCCGACCTCGGCCACGAAGTCCTGCTCGCGGTAGTTCACCAGCACGTCCGCGCCCAGCTCGGCGCACCTGCGCAGCCGGTCCGCCGACCCCGCCGTGACGGCGACGCGCGCGCCGAGCGCCTTGGCGACCTGGATGGCGTGCGTGCCGATGCCGCCCGCGCCGCCGTGCACGAGGAACGTCCCGCCGCTCTTGAGACCCGCCGTCATCACGACGTTCGACCACACCGTGCACGCGACCTCGGGCAGCGACGCGGCCGTCACCAGGTCCACGCCCTCCGGCAGCGGCAGCAGCTGCGGGGCCGGGACGACGACCCGCTGCGCGTACCCACCGCCGGCGAGCAGCGCGCACACCTCGTCACCGACCTGCCAGCCCGTGACCCCGTCACCGAGCGCCGCGACCGTGCCCGAGCACTCCAGGCCGAGCACGTCCGAGGTGCCCTTCGGCGGCGGGTAGTGGCCCTGGCGCTGCAGCAGGTCGGCCCGGTTCACCGCGGTCGCGGCCACGTCCAGCAGGACCTCGCCGGGCCCCGGTTCGGGATCCCGAACCTCCGCCCACTCCAGCACGTCCGGTCCGCCGAATTGCCGAATGGTGATCGCGCGCATGACCCGACGGTAATCCGCTCGCCCGCCGGACGCGCGGCCGCCACCATCGACCGGCATGGACCACTGGCCGTTCCGGAACCTGGTGCTGCGCACCCCGCGCCTCGAACTGCGCCCCGACGACGACGAGGGCCTGCTCGAACTGGTCGACGTGGTGCTCGACGGCGTCCACCCGCCCGACCGGATGCCGTTCGGCGTCGAGTGGACCGACGCGCCGCGCGAGCAGCTCGGCACCAACGCCCTCCAGCACCACTGGCGGGTGCGGTCCGAGCTGTCGCCGCAGCGGTGGACGCTGAACTTCCTGATCCGCCTGGCCGGCCGCGTGGTCGGCGCGCAGTCGCTCGGCGCCGACGACTTCCCGGTCCTCCGCGAGGTCGCCACCGGGTCGTGGGTCGGGCTGCGGCACCAGGGGCGCGGCATCGGCGCGGAGATGCGGGCGGCGGTGCTGGCGTTCGCGTTCGACCACCTCGGCGCGGTGGCGGCGCGGTCGAGCGCGTTCGACGACAACCTCGCCTCGCACCGCGTCAGCCGCAAGCTCGGCTATCGGCCCGACGGCACGTTCTCGCAGGTCAGGAGGGGTGAGGCGGCTCGTCAGACCCGGTTGCTGCTGACGCCGGAGGAGTTCCGCCGACCCGACTGGGAGCTTGCTGTGAGCGGCGTCACAGGGTGCCTGCGGCTGCTCACAGGGCGAGAACCCTCCGAGTGACGGATTGCATTCACCCACGGGACTTGTGAGGGTTCGGCATCCGAGTGAAGGGGAACTCGATCATGTCAGCAAGAACAGGGATCCGACGTGCGGCGATCCTCGCAGCGTCCGCGTCCCTCGCACTGGTCGCCGTGCCGACCTCCCACGCCGCGCCCGCCGCCGGCCTCGACGGGCCGAAGCTGGCGAAGAACCTCGTCAAGAACGTGACGCTCGAAGGGGTCAACCGCCACCTGATCGCGCTCCAGCGCATCGCCGACCGCAACAGCGGCACCCGCGCGGTGGGCACGCCGGGCTACGACGCCAGCGTCGAGTACGTGGTGGGCAAGCTGCGCGGCGCGGGCTTCGACGTCAGCACGCCGGAGTTCACCTACCCGGTGCGGGTCGACGACGCCGCGACCGCCAAGGTCGGCACCACCACCTACGAGGCCATCGCGATGGAGTTCTCGCCGCAGACGCCGGCGGGCGGCATCACCGGCCCGCTGCGGGTCGTCCCCGAGGACGCGACGCCGGGCTGCGAGGCGAGCGACTTCGCCGGCCAGGACTTCACCGGCTCGATCGCCCTGATCCGCCGCGGCGCGTGCACGTTCGACATCAAGCACCGCAACGCCGCCGCCGCGGGCGCGATCGGGGTCATCGTCGCGAACAACGCCGAGGGCAAGCTGGCGGGCGTCACGCTCGGTGCGCCGGGCGTCGTGCCCACCGGCGGCGTCAGCCGGGCCGACGGCACCGCGCTGGCCCAGCTCGGCGGCCAGACCGTGACCCTCGACCTGCGCTACCACGACGAGGACCACGTCGCGCGCAACGTCATCGCCCAGACGAAGACCGGTCGCAAGGACAACGTCGTGATGGCGGGCTCCCACCTCGACAGCGTCGAGGAAGGCCCCGGCATCAACGACAACGGCACCGGCTCGGCCGGCCTGCTGGAGACCGCGCTGAAGCTCGGCGGGTCGCCCAAGGTCGACAACGCGGTGCGGTTCGGCTGGTGGGGCGCCGAGGAGCTCGGCCTCGTCGGCTCCACGAAGTACGTGCAGTCGTTGACGTTCGAGCAGCAGCTCGACATCGCGCTGTACCTGAACTTCGACATGATCGGCTCACCGAACGCGGCGTACTTCGTCTACGACGGCGACGACTCCGACGCCGTGGGCGCGGGTGCCGGCCCGTACGGCTCGGCGCAGATCGAGCAGGCGTTCGTCGACTACCTGACCGTCGAGAAGGGCGTGCAGACCGAGGGCACCGACTTCACCGGTCGCTCGGACTACGGCGAGTTCATCGCGCAGGGCATCCCGGCCGGTGGCCTGTTCACCGGCGCCGAGGGCATCAAGACCGAGGCGCAGGCGGCGAAGTGGGGCGGCACCGCGGGTGCCCCGTACGACCCCAACTACCACGCCGCGGGCGACACCCTGGGCAACATCGACCGGGTGGCGCTGGAGCGCAACGCCGACGCGGTGGCCTGGGTGACGGCGTCGTACGCGATGAGCACCGAGAGCGTGAACGGTGTCCCGCCGCGGGCGAAGCGGGCGGAGACCCGTGCCGCCGCGGCGCGTTCGATGCGGGTGGCGGAGCACCACTCGCACGCGACCGTCGCGTAGGCGTCCGGGCACGTCGAGGGCCGGTCTCCCGCGGGGGGGCCGGCCCTCGTGCTGCGGCGGTACGGCCCTGGTGTTCGGGTGATACGGCCATCTCACGTTTCCCCCGGGCGCTGGTGCCCGCCGAGCCGCCGCCGTTACGTTCGAGTGGTCTTCCCCGGCGCCGCGGGAGTGTGCGGAACCCTCGCGAGCGCCACGGTTCCGCACTCGAACGGAAGGCCTCCGGTGACCCGATTCGCCCTGTTCGCCGCTGCCCTGACCGCGGCGGCCGTCCCCCTCCTCGCGCCGGTGCCCGAAGCACAGGCGGCACCCACCGTGCCGGTGATCTTCGTGCACGGCCAGGAGGGCTCGGCGCAGCAGTTCCAGTCCAACGCGCAGCGCTTCTCCAGCAACGGCTACCCCGACCGGTTGTTGTTCGCCTACGAGTACGACACCGGCACGTTGTTCAACGAGCGGGCCGTCCTCGGCCTGGCGGCGTTCGTCGACCGCGTGCGCGCGGCGACCAGTTCGCCCACCGTCGACCTCATCGCCCACTCGCGCGGCACGATCGTGGTGCACTCGTACCTGGCGACCCCGTCGCGCGCCGCCGAGGTGCGCCGATACGTCAACGTGGACGGCCGGTCCAGCCTCTACCCGCCCGGCGGCGTGCCCACGCTCGCCCTGTGGAGCGGGCTGCAACCCGACGGGTCCATCGGCGGGGCGACCAACGTGCACCTGCCCGACGTGGGGCACACCGAGACCACGACGTCGGCCGAGGGCTTCGCCCACATCTACCGGTTCCTGACGGGGACGGCGCCGCAGACCACCCAGGTCGTGCCCCAGTCGTCCGGGGTGACGATCTCGGGGCGGGCGACGTACTTCGGCGCGAACACCGGCGTCCCCGGCCGGCTGGCCGTGTGGGAGGTGGCGGAGTCCTCGGGCGCCCGCGTGGGGTCCGCGCCGGTGCACAGCGCGACCACCTACGACGGCGCCTTCGGGCCGCTGGCGGTCGACCCGCGCAAGCGCTACGAGCTGGAGTACCGGCGGACCGGCGAGCTCACGTCCCACTTCTACTTCGAGTCGTTCGAGCGCACCAACCAGTTCGTCCGGCTGCAGATCTCGGCGCCGGGCGGTCCGGGTGACGACGTGGACCGCTGCTCCACGCACACCGCGATCACCACCGTCCGCAACCGCGAGTGGTGGTCGGACCAGGGCGCGGGCAGCGACAGCCTCGCGGTCAACGGCGTCGAGGTGCTGACCGCGAACGTCGCGCCCCGGTCGCGGCAGGTGCTGGCGGCGTTCCTCTTCGACGACGGCTGCGACCGCCGTTCGACCCTCGGGGCCCCCGCCGCGGACTTCGCCTCGCTCCCGTTCCTCACCGGCGTGGACGTCTACCTGCCGCCCACCGGCTCGATCGCGGTGCGGGAGGGCATCCGCGGCACGTCGGAGTCCAGGACGATCACCGTGCCCGCCTGGCGCTCGGACCAGGACGCGGTGACCGTCGAGTTCAAGGACTACGCGGACACCCGCTGAACCCGGTGCCGGGAGGCCGGTTCCCCACTCCGGGGAACCGGCCCTCAGTGCTATTAGGACTGTCCACAAAGGAGATACCTGCCGCCCGGGAAGCGGAATTCCCTTCCTGCGGTCGTGTCGCTGGGGTAGTGTCCGGCGCGTTCGGTCGAGTCGGGGGCTCGTCCCACAAGGGGGGTCGTACTTCGCGCTGCCCGGGTTCGCGCGTCCACGCCGCGGACCGGCTGGTGGACCGACGCCCACACCGCTTCGCGTCAGGAGAGAAACCAATGCGTCGTTCCACAGCGCTGCTGGTCGCCACGGCGGCCGCCGCGGCCGTGGTGGCGGGCGCGGCACCGGCCACGGCCGATCCCGCGCCCGGTCACGAGGGGGACAGGGTCGCCCGCGCGTACGGCACCGAGGAGGTCCGGGCCGCCGACGACGAGGTCGAGCCCACCAGGTTCATCCCGTCGGCGCCCAGGCGCGTCCTGGACACCCGCACCGGTCTCGGCCGGGACGGCGCCACCGCGCCGGTCGGCGCCGGGGAGCGGATCGAGGTCCTGGTCGACGACGTCCCCAAGTACACGGTCGCGGTCGTGCTGAACGTGACCGGCACCTCGCCCACCGCCGCCACGTACGTAACGGTGTGGCAGGGCGGCGACGAGCCCAGGCCCGCCGTCTCGACCCTGAACCTGGTGCGCGGTGAGACCCGCGCCAACTCGGTCACCACCCGGGTGTCGCTCCCCGGCACGGTCAACCTCTACAACAACGCGGGCAGCACCCACCTGATCGCGGACGTCGCGGGCTACTACGTCTACGCCGACCCGGGCACCGCCCCCACCGCTCCGGCCAGGTACTTCGGCAAGAGCCCGACCCGCGTGTACGACTCCCGCAACACCGGTGGCGCGTTCTACGCCGGCGAGTCCCGCGGCATCGACTTCACCGCGGCCGGCGTGCCCGCCGGGGCGACCGCGGTGTCGCTGAACGTGACCGGCGTCGACGCGACGGAGAGCACGTACGTCACGGCCTGGCCGTCCGGCGTCACGCGTCCGACCGCGTCCAGCCTCAACGTGGTGCCCGGTGGCGCCACGCCCAACGGCGTGACCGTCGCCCTCGGGTCCGACCGCAAGGTCAACCTGTACAACAACGCCGGCTCCGTGAACCTGGTCGTCGACATCACCGGGTACTACCTGCCCACCGACAGCGGCGGCGCGGACTTCTACCCCTTCACCCCCACCCGCTCGTACGACACCCGCGACGAGGGCCGCCCGGTCCCGCCGGGCGGCACCCTGACGCTGCTGTTCATGCACCCGGACGTGGTGGCGGGCAACAGCATGCTGATGAACCTGACCGGCACGGACCCGACCGGGAGCACCTACGTCACGGTGTACCCGGCGGGCGAGAGCAGGCCGGGCACCTCGACGCTCAACCTGGTCCCCGGCCAGACCTCGTCGAACATGGCCACCGTCCGCTTCGGCAGCGCCTACGACGAGATCGACAACGTGTACCGCCCCTCGCACTCGTACTACAACAACGCGGGCTACACGCACCTGATCGTCGACGTGTTCGGCGTCTTCGCCTGACGGGAAATGCCATTCCGGCCCGGCTCGGCCTCCTCTCGGAGGTCGGTCCGGGCCGGATTCCGTTCGGCCCCGGGAATGGCGCTCAGTTGCCCCGCGGGTTCTTCGGGTGGAACTTCGCGACGATGTCCGCGTCGCTGCTCTGGCCCTCGGGACTGCGGAACTTGGTGGAGCTGAAGCCGTTGCGCGAGAAACCGGTGATGGACACCGTGTACTCGACGCCGTCGACGTGCACGAAATCGGGTTCGTCGATCGTCGGCAGCAGCACGATGTCGTCCTGGTAACCGGGCACGTTCGGCGTCTCGTCGTGGCTGAAGGTGACTTCGAAGGAGTGGGTCTTGTTGTCGTCCTCGAAGTACACCTCGATGGCGAGGGTCGCGGAGAACGTCGAGGTCTCCGCCATCACCACCGCCCAGTTGTGGTGGATGAACGTGCCGAGCACGCACTCGGTGCCGTCGAGGTGCGCGTGGGCGCTGACGGGCACGAACTCGTACGCGCTCTGCCCGCCGAGTGGATCGGCAGCCGGAATTCCCCATTTGATGTAGGGCGTGTTCAACCCGCTGAGGTTGATACCGTCCGCGGATACCTTGGTCCACTTGCCCCTGGTGATGATCCGGCCCACTGCGAAGCGCTCCTGTCTCCGGTGCTCTCCGAACGAGGTACCCCACCCACAGTGGTGCGGGCGCGAGCGCAGTCGCATCAGCCGAACGGGTGGTCTGGCATCGAACCGGGAGAGGTGACGGGGAATCGCCGTCGAGGACGCTCGAATTCCGAATATCCGTCACAAGTGGCGAAGCGGCGCCCGCCACCCGGCGGACCGCCGCTGTTCGCACTGCTCGACTTGCGGAAGCGGAGGGATTTGAACCCCCGGACGGTTGCCCGTCTCCCGCTTTCAAGGCGGGTGCATTCGGCCGCTCTGCCACGCTTCCCGGTGTGCCGGAGCAGGTTACCCGTCCAGCTGCCGCAGGTGTGTGATGACCCGGTCGAACACCCGCGCCACGACCTCCTGCTCCTCGCGCGACAGCAGGTCGATCATGTGCTGGCGCACGCCCTCGACGTGGGTCGGCGCGGAGGTCTCCAGCAGCGCCATGCCCTCATCCGTCAGCTCCGCGAACACACCCCGCCCGTCGTCGGTGCAGTCCTCGCGGCGCAGCAGTCCCTCCCGCTCCATCCTCGCCACCTGGTGCGAGACGCGGCTCTTGGACGACGCCACCTCGTCCGCCAGCTGCGACATCCGCATCCGGCGCTCGGGCTGTTCGGACAACCGCACGAGCACCTCGTAATCAGCGAGCGACACCCCGTGCCCGTCCTGCAGCTCGCGGTGCAAGCGGTCGGCGAGCATCGACGCCCCGACCACGTAGTTGCGCCAGGCGCGCATCTCCCCATCGTCAAGCCAACGCGGCTCGTGCTCAGTCACCTCTCCAGGCTATGCCGCACATCTCCGTTAACGGACGATCCACGGGGATGTCTGGTGCCGGACAGCTCCGGAAGGCAAACTCCTGCGCCGTACCGCGCCCTCCTACCGGGGCGCCGCAGGGAGGACCCACCCCATGACCTCGTTCAGACGCACCGCGCAGCGCTCCGCCGCGCTCGCGGTGACCGCGGCGGCAGCGCTGGCGGTCACGCTCGTGCAGAACCCCGCACAAGCCGACAACAAGCCCACGCGCACGGTCGACGTCCGCCTGATCGGCATCAACGACCTGCACGGCAACATCGAGCCGCCCACCGGCTCCTCGGGCCGCGTCACGCTGTCCGACGGCACGCAGGTCGAGGCGGGTGGCGCCGCGTACAACGCCACCCACATCAAGAACCTCCAGGCCGAGGTCCGCAACTCGGTGGTCGTCGGCCAGGGCGACCTCATCGGCGCGTCCCCGATCGTCTCCGCGCTGTTCCACGACGAGCCGACCATCGAGGTCCTCAACCAGGTCGGCATGGACACCTCGGCGGCGGGCAACCACGAGTTCGACGAGGGCTACCAGGAGCTGCTGCGGATGCAGCGCGGCGGCTGCCACCCGACCGACGGCTGCCAGTTCCGCGACTCCTACCAGGGCGCGCACTTCCCGATCCTCGGCGCGAACGTGACGAAGGCCGACAACGGCCTGCCCGCGCTGCCGCCGTTCTGGGTCGAGTTCCGCGACGGCGTCCCGATCGGCTTCATCGGCATGCCGCTGAAGGACGTGCCGATCCTGGTCGACCCGAACGGCATCAAGGAGCTCCGGTTCGACGACGAGGTCGCCGCCGCCAACCGGTACGCCGACCTGCTGAACTGGCTCGGCGTGAAGTCGATCGTGCTGCTCATCCACCAGGGCGACAACACTGCGGGCGGCGGCCCGGACGACTGCCGCACGGTCGCGGGCGGTCCCGGCCGCAAGATCGCGGAGCAGGTCAGCCCCAAGATCGACGCCGTGTTCTCCGGCCACAGCCACCAGCACTACAACTGCACGGTCACCGACCCGGCGGGCAACCCGCGCCCGTTCATCGAGGGCCTGGCGTTCGGCCGCGAGCTGTCCGTGGTCGACCTCAAGATCGACAAGCGCACCCGCGAGGTCGTCCGCTCGGCCACCGTCGCCCGCAACCACGTGGTGACCAAGAACGTCACGCCGGACGCCGGGATCCAGTCGATCATCGACCTGGCGAAGTCGAAGTCCGGCCCGATCGCGAACCGCCAGGTCGGCACGATCGCGCAGGACATCCCGCGCGCGCAGAACGCGGCGGGCGAGTCCCCGCTCGGCAACCTGATCGCGGACTCGCAGCTGGCCGCCACCACGGGCAACGGCGCGGTGCTCGCGCTGATGAACCCGGGCGGCGTGCGCGCCGACCTCACCTACGCCTCCTCGCCCGCGGGTGAGGGCGACGGCGTGGTGACCTACGGCGAGGCGTTCACCGTGCAGCCGTTCGGCAACATCCTGCAGACGGTGACGTTGACCGGTGTGCAGCTGAAGGAGGCGCTGGAGCAGCAGTGGCAGGTCGTCAACGGCCAGCAGCGGCAGATCGTCCTCCAGCCGTCGAGCGGCCTGACCTACTCGTGGTCGGCGTCCGCGCCGATCGGCTCCAAGGTGTCGAACATCGTCCTGAACGGGGCTCCGCTGGACCCGGGCGCGACGTACCGGGTCACGATCAACAGCTTCCTGCAGGGCGGCGGTGACGGCTTCAGCGCGTTCACCGGCGGCACCGAGATCACCGGCGGCGGCATCGACCTGGACGGCTTCACCGCCTACCTGACCGCCCACCCGAACACGGCACCGCCGGCGCTCGGCCGGATCACCACCACGCCGTGACGCGACATCCTCTCGGGAGTCCGTGAGGACACCGGGAGACCCGTGCGGTGGGTGGACGCCCCGACGTCCGCCCACCGCGCGCTCACGGACCGCGACCACCGCCCCACCGAGCCGGATGAATCTCATTTCACCAGTTCAGGGGCGTCTCCAGCGGTTGTGCATCCCGCCGATCAGGCGCATGCTCGATGCAGGACCTGCCGCCGGCGGAACCCGAGCCGACTCGCCGGAGGCACGCCCGGAAGGGGTAGGTGGTGCGGTGCAGGTAAGTCCTCGCGGTGACGAATCGCGCGCGAACCGCGACCCCGCGGGCGGAGCGGTCCGAAGACCGGCCCGATCGCGACAGTGAGCGGTTCCGACGAGGTTTCGAGCGCAGGGCGCCACCGGCGTCGTCGTCGCGCTTGACGATGTTGACCCGGTAAGTCTCAGGGCGTCGTCTCCACCGTCGACGCCGACCGCGGTCCACGCCGACCCGTCACGCAGGTTTTCGTCACTTCCACATGGGAAACCCCGGGTGCGGTGCCCCGACGTCGGGCCCCGCACCCGGGGCTGTGTGCTGTCCGGCTTCAATTGGCCTCCAGCGGCCCCGGATGGCTTCGAGCAGGGGCCAGGGCCGGAACTGGGAGGCGCGCGGTGCAGTTCAACGAGAACGCCGAGCTGGACACGTCACAGGTCACCGATCAACGCGGTGTCGGCGGTCGGGTCGCCCTCGGTGGAGGTGGGCTGGGCATCGTCGGCCTGATCCTCTACTTCGTGCTGTCGCAGTTCGGCGGGGGCGGGCAGCTGCCGTCCGGCGCCGGGTTCGGGGACGTCGGCCAGGGCCAGCAGGTCGGGTCGGACGCCATCAAGGAGAAGTGCCACACCGGCGCGGACGCCAACCGCGACGCCGACTGCCGCGCGGTCGCGTTCATCAACTCGATCCAGGGCTACTGGAGCGACCAGTTCGCCCGGTCCGGCCGCACCTACCAGGCCGCGCAGACGAACTTCTTCTCCGGCAGCGTGTCGACCCGGTGCGGCGACGCGTCGTCCGCGGTGGGCCCGTTCTACTGCCCGGCGGACGGCCAGGTCTACATCGACCTGGACTTCTTCCAGGAGTTGAAGCAGAAGTTCGGCGCGACCGGCGGCCCGTTCGTCGAGGCCTACGTGCTGGCGCACGAGTACGGCCACCACATCCAGAACCAGCTCGGCACGTCCGACCGGGTGGGCTCGGGCTCCGGGCCGACGTCGGACTCGGTGCGGCTGGAGCTCCAGGCCGACTGCTACGCGGGCGCCTGGGCCAACCACGCGCAGACCGTGCCCACGGCGTCCGGCCAGCCCCTGATCACCGGCGTGACGCAGGACGACGTGAACGCGGCGCTCGACGCGGCGTCGCGCATCGGTGACGACTTCATCCAGGGCGAGCTGGGCGGCGGTCACATCGACACGACGAAGTTCACCCACGGCACGTCGGCGCAGCGCCAGAAGTGGTACTCGACCGGCTACGACAGCGGCGACCCGGCGCGCTGCAACACGTTCGACACGAACAACCTGGGCTGACGCCGTTCCCCGGACGGGGTGGCCGGTGACGGGGTGACCCGGCCGGCCACCCCGTTCCCGTTCGTCCCGTTCCCGGTCACCCCTGCTCGGTGAGCACCTTCGAGCACCGGGCCAGCAAGGCCCGCAGGGTCTCCCGCTCCTGCTCGCTGAACTCGTCGGCCAGCCGCCGCTCGACCGCGGACGCCCGCGCGTCGGCGACGTCGAAGGCCGCGCGCCCCGCCTCGGTCAGCCGGGTCTCCAGCACGTTGCGGTGCACCTCGTGCGGCACGCGGGCGATCAGGTCCGCCGACTCCAGGTTGCGCAGGATCGTGGTCATCGTCTGCGGCGTCACGCGGCAGCGGCGGGCCAGCTCGGCGGCCGAGACGCCGGGGTGGTCGTTCAGCGCCAGCAGCGTCGCGTACTGGGCCACGGTCAGCCCGGCCGGTCGCACGGCCTGCTGCTTCACCAGCATCAGCTCGTGCTCGACCCGCTTGATGTCGCCGCCCAGGCGCTCCTCGACCGGCATGCCCATGTCCCGATCGTAAAGTGCGTTGACGTCTATCAGAGCCCTGATATAGCTTCGAGCACGTACCTACCCAAGTGATCGGAGCATCATGCGCTTACTGATGGCTTTGGCGCTGGCGGTCCCGCTGGTCACCCCGGCAGCCGCCGCGGCCGCCCCGGCCACCGCGCCCGCCGCACCGGACGTGATCACCGGCCGATCCGCCGAACTGCACCCCGAGGGCATCACCTGGGACCCGCTGCGGCACACGTTCCTGCTCGGCTCCCTCCGCCGCGGCACCGTCGAGGTCGTCCGCGACGGCACCACGAAGACCCTGGTCAGCGACGCGCGGATGGTGTCGACGTTCGGCGTGCACGTGGCCGGCGGCCGGATCTACGTCGCGTACGGCGACATGGGCCTGGGGCAGCGGTCCACGCCCGACACCACCTACAAGTCCTCCGGGCTGGGCGTGTTCGACCTGGCCACCGGACGTCCGCTGCACGTCGTCGACCTGGCCATCGGCCCCGGCCGGCACGCCGCCAACGACGTCACCGTCGACCACGCGGGCAACGCCTACGTCACCGACCCGGCCACCGACGCGCTCTACCGGGTCGACCGCGCGGGCCGCGCCACCGTGCTGGTCCGCGACCCCAGGCTCGGCAGCGAGACCATCGGCCTGAACGGGATCGTCTGGCACCCGGCGGGCTTCCTGCTCGCCGTCCGCTACGACACCGGCGCGCTCCTCAGGATCACCCGGTCCGGGGTGATCTCCGAGGTCGCCCTGGACCGGCCGCTGGTCGGCGGCGACGGCATGGACCTGCGCCCGGACGGCGCGCTCACCGTCGTCACCAACTCCCTCTCGTCGTCCGGCGAGGCCGCCGTCAGCGTGCTGCGGTCCGACGACGGCTGGCGCACCGCCCGCACCACCCTGCGGGTCGCGCCGTGGGCCGACGACGAGCCGACCACGATCGCCCGCTCGCCCCGCGGCAGCTACGTCGTCGACGGCGACCTGGGCACGCTGGTCGCCGGCGCCGGGACGTCCGACGCGTACACGTTGCGCAGGCTCCCCGGCAGGTCGTGAGCCAAGTCTGAGCGGGGCGCGGTGTCGCAAGTGCCACACCGCGTCCCGCCCGACGTGGTGTTAGCGTCGCTAACCAACTTCGACACCAGGGGGAGAGTGGCCGTGACGACGCTGGAGGCGATCGTCGTCGTCCTGGCCGGTGTGTTCGCCGGTGGGATCAACACCGTCGTGGGTTCCGGCACCCTGGTGACGTTCCCCGTGCTGCTGGCCGTCGGCTACCCGCCGGTGGTGGCGAACGTGTCCAACAGCCTCGGCCTGGTGCCCGGCTCGCTCAGCGGCGCGTTCGGCTACCGGCGCGAGCTGACCGGCCAGGCGGGCCGGGTCAAGCGGCTGCTGCCCGCCTCGGTCCTCGGCGGCATCGTCGGCGCGATCCTGCTGGTGGTGCTGCCGGAGGACGCGTTCTCCGCGATCGTCCCGGTGCTGATCGCCATCGCGCTGGTGCTGGTGATCGCCCAGCCGTGGCTCAACCGCAAGCTCGCGGAACGGGAGCGGCACGAGCACGGCGGCGTCGCGCTGTGGGTCGGCGTGTTCCTGGCCGGCATCTACGGCGGCTACTTCGGCGCGGCCCAGGGCGTGCTGGTGATGGGCCTGATGGGCGTGCTGATGAGCGAGCACATCCAGCGGATGAACGCCCTGAAGAACGTGCTGACCGCGTTCGTGAACCTGGTCGCGGGCGTGCTGTTCATCTTCATCGCGGACGTCGCCTGGCTCGCCGTGCTGCTGCTCGCGATCGGCTCGGTCATCGGCGGTCAGATCGGCGCGAAGGTCGGCCGACGACTCCCACCCACCGCCCTGCGCGCGGTGATCGTGGTGGTGGGAGTCGTGGCCATCGTCCAGCTGCTCACCCGCTGACGGGCTCAGCCGGCGAACGACAGGGCAGCCGCCAGGAACGCGTCGTTCTCCTCGGGCTCACCGATCGTGACGCGCGTGCCGTCCCCGGCGAACGCCCGCACGACCACCTTGTGCTCCAGGCAGTGCTCGTTGAACGCCGCCGTCCGCTCACCGAGCGGCAGCCACACGAAGTTCGCCTGCGACTCGGGCACCTCGAACCCGGCGGCCAGCAGCGCGCCGCGCACCCGCGCCCGCTCCGCCACGATGGCGCGGCACCGCTGCATCAGCTCCGCCTCGGCGTCCAGCGACGCCATCGCAGCGACCTGCGCCAGCGCGTTCACGCTGAACGGCACGTAGACCTTGCGCAGCGTCTCGGCCACCGCGGGCGAGGCCACGGCGTACCCGACGCGCAGCCCGGCCAGCCCGTAGGCCTTGGAGAACGTGCGCAGCACGGCCACGTTGTCCCGGCCCGCCGCCCACTGCGCCTTCGCCAGCTCGACGCCGTCGGGCACCTCCGGGTCGTCGACGAACTCCATGTAGGCCTCGTCGATCACCACGAGCACGTCCGACGGCACCCGCTCGATGAACCGCTCGACGTCGGCCCCGCGCGCCGCCGTCCCGGTCGGGTTGTTCGGGTTGCACACGAACACGAGGCGGGTCTTCGGCGTGATCGCGTCGGCCATCGCGTCGAGGTCGAGCGCGTGACCCGGGGTCAGCGGCACCTTGGTCTGGCTGGCGCCGACGACCGCGGTGATGATCGGGTACGCCTCGAACGAGCGCCACGGGAACACGACCTCGTCGGCATCGGTGCAGGTGGCCTGCACCAGCTGCTGGCACAACGTCACCGAGCCGCAGCCGACGGCGACCTGCTCCGGCGACACGCCGAGCTTCACGCCCAACCGCGCCACGAGGTCGGTGGCGGCGGTGTCGGGGTAGCGGTTCACGGCGGTGGCCGCGTCCGCGATCGCCCGCACCACGCTGGGCAGCGGTCCGGCCGACACCTCGTTGCTGGCCAGCTTGATCGCGCCGGGGATGGTTCGGCCGGGCACGTACCCGGGCAGCGCGACGAGGTCGGCGCGGGTTCGCACGGTCATCCAAGGGCTCCTCTCAGGGTTCTGAGCTGGACGTTATCCGGTGAAAGACCCGGATGGGGCATACCCGCAGTACCGATGCTCACGTTGACTGCCGTTCACCCCCACGTGGAAGGGTTGGCCCATGATTCCTACCCGCACCGAGACGCTCTCCCTCACCGACGGCCGAGAGCTGCGGCTGACCGTCGCCGAGCCGGAGAACGCAGTCCGCGGCGGACTGGTCGTGCTGCACGAGGCGCGCGGCGTGACCGACACCGTCCGCGGTCTGGTGAGCGGTCTGGCCGCCGAGGGCTGGTTGGCGGTCGCGCCGCACCTCTACGACGAGGTGTCCGGCGAGGACGCGCCCGCCATGGTGAGCGGGTTGTCCGGTGAGGACGTGCTGGCCGACACCGACGTCGCCTTCGTCTGGCTGGGCCAGCAGGGCGTGAGCCAGGACCGGATGGGCGTCATGGGCTTCGACCTGGGCGGATCGGTCGCGATGGTGGTTGCGGGAAGCCGAACCATCGGTGCCGCGGTGACCGTGGGCGGTGGTGGGATCCTGGAGCCGCTGGCCGACGGGCTGCCGTCGTTGGTGGAGGTGGCGGAAGAGCTGACGTGCCCGTGGCTGGGCCTGTACGGCGACGACGACACCGACATCCCGTTCGGTGACGTGGAGAAGTTGCGCGACGCCGCCGCGGCGGCGCCGGTGGCGACCGACGTCGTCCGGTTCTCCCACACCGACCACCGGTTCGACACTACGCCGGAGGTCGGCGCGGAGGCCTGGCAGCGGGCGTTGAACTGGTTCGACTCGCACCTGCGGTAAGCCTCTGGTCGGCGGCTTGGAACCGAACGGCCTTCCCGGTACATCTAAGGGAAGCGTCCGGAACGCCTGATTTCGGTCGTCGCACGGCTAACGCGCGGTGAGCTTGCGGCGAATCGCAGTGCAGGGGGTAGTGATGAGCGACGGGAACACGGTCCCACTCGCGGGTGCGCATACGGTGCAGATCCCGCCGGGCTTCACGCCGTCCGCGGTGGCACAGCCCGCGGTGGTGCGGCCCGACGTGGTGCAGCCTGAGGGGATGCAGCCCGAGGTCGTACCACCCGTGGTGGCCGAACCCACCCTGCCGCAGCCCGCGGTGGTCGAGCCCGCGCTCCCACCGCCGGCCGCGGTGCCGCCCTCCGTGACTCCACCCGCGGCGACCCAGCCCGGGGTGACGCCCGGGGTGACCCAGCCCGGAGTGACCCAGCCCGGGGCGGACGTCCCCGCAGTGGGTCAGCCGGTGGCGACGCAGCCCGCGACGCAGCCCGCGGCGGCAGAGCCGGCGGTGACCCAGCCCGCGATGTCGGACCCCGCGATGTCCGAACCCGTGGCGGTGGAGCCGGGGCTCGCGACGCCCGCGGTGGCCGCGCCCGCCGTGGCTCCACCCACCGGGGCCCAGCCCGGGGCGTCGCCGCCGGTCGCGGCCGACCCGTCGACGGCCGCCGCGGCCGCACCGGCCTCCGCGCCGGTCGACCCGGGCGCGACCGTCACCCTGCCCGCCTCGGCCACCGCCGACGCCGCGGGCAAGCCGGAGACCTTCACGAAGGCCGCGCAGACCGACCTGGACAAGGCCACCACCGCGTTGGGCGCCGTGGACAAGGAGTCGGTCAAGCTCGACCTCGACAAGCAGGGCCTCGACGACCTGCTCAAGCTGATCTCGCAGGCGCGCAGCCTGGTCGACAACGTGCACGGCCGAGCGGTCAACAACCTCGACGTCGAGCTCAAGTTCGGCAACAACTGGGTGAGCGACGCGATCAGCCGCCGGCTGCGCGAGGTGGCGGTGGGCAACGACGAGTCGGCGGTCAACGTGATCGGTGACTTCATGCAGGTCCTCTTCGAGGTCGAGGAGACCATCCGCGAAGCGGCGCGGAACTTGGAACGGGCCGACGACGAAGCGGCGGACGCCTTCGGCTCCGCCGGGGAGGCCAAGGGCTGATGGGCGACAACAGGCACGGCGGCAACCACGGCGGCCAAGGGCACGGCGGCGGTCACGGTGGTCAGCACGGTGGTGGTCAGGGCGGCGGTCAGGGCGACGGGCACGGTCACGACAAGCCCACCGACCTCGGCCAGAAGGTCGACTGGATGACCTACAGCCACCAGCAGCTGTGGGAGATGATCAACACCGGCGTCGACCTCAAGGCCGCGGGCAGCGCCCAGGCCGACTGGGCCGCCGTCGGCAAGGCGCTAGGCGAGGTGCAGGAGCTGCTGGCCAAGGCCATCGGCCAGTCCACCCAGGCGTGGACCGGCGAGTCGGCCGAACGCGCCCGCGAGGCCCTGGAGTCGGTGGAGAAGTGGGCGCTGAACACCAGCGAGCACGCCGACAACGTGGCCAAGTGCATCGCCACCGAGATCGACCACGTGCAGACGGCGCGCGAGATGATGCCGCCGCCCGCGCCCGCGCCGCCGGTGGTCACGCCGGTCGCCGGCGCCGCGGTGAGCCCGGTCGCCACGCCGACGCCCGTCGCCGCACCCCGCTCGCCGCTGATCACCGACCGCATGACGGGCAGCGGCAGCTACGCGGCGCCCCACGACGGCTCGCTCGCCTCGACGCCCTCGCGGACGGCCGGCGCGTTCACCGGCATCGACACCATCGCCGCGCCCGCGGTCGACTCGGTCGTCACCGCCGACGCGACGCACCGCCAGGCCGCCGAGGTCATGGCGATGTTCCAGATGAACTCCTACGAGGTCGACCGGACCGTGCCGTCGTTCAGCCCGCCGACCAACCCGGTCGCGCCGACCCCGCCGCCGGTGGTGTCCGCGCCGACCCCGCACACGACCGACACCGGCAGCGGTGGCGGCGGTGCCGGCCCGGTCGTGGTGAACAACGCCAAGCCGGCACCCGCCGGCGCCCCGCAGCGCCCCGGTCCCACGCCCGCCCAGTCCGGGCGCGGCGGTTTCACCGGCAACCGCTCGGGCTTCGGCGGCGGTCGGGGAACGTCGGCCCGCCGCCCTCCAGCTCCCAGCTGCCCCGCCACGGCACCGCGAAGTAGTCGTCGTCGCGGAACCAGAGCGTGTCCGCCGACGCCAGCAACGGCCTGCCCAGCACGCACTCGGCCACCAGGCGGCGCAACCGGACGGCACCGGAGCCGAACCGGTGCTGGAACACGGTGGC
>NZ_JBFAAX010000025.1:0-35249 GCF_040639995.1 Actinosynnema sp. NPDC023658
GCCACGTCCACCGCGGGTGGCAGGTCGACGTGCGCGACCTGACCGGACGCGTGCACACCGGCGTCCGTGCGGCCCGCCACGGTCAGCCGCACGTCCTCGCGCAGCACCTTCGACAGCGTGTCCTCCAGCACCCCGCACACCGTGCGGCGGTCGGGCTGCCGCGCCCACCCGGAGAACTCCGTGCCGTCGTAGGCCAGGTCCAGTCGCACACGAACGAGCCCGTCGTCCCCAGCGGGGGCGACGGGCTCGTCGGTGAAGTTCGCGTCCGTCAGGACTCGTCCTTCTTGTCCTCGGACTTCGCGTCCTCGGCGGACGCGTCGTCGGCGCCCTCGGCGGGCTCCTCCGCGGCGTCCTTCGTGGCGGACTCGGGCGCCTCGGCGTCCTGGTCCTCCACCTCGTCGACCTTGGTCTCCTCGGTCGTGGCCTTGGCCTCGTCCTTGGCGAACTTGGTCTTGCGGGCGCGCTCGGCCTCGGAGGTGACGGTCTGCTCCGCGACCAGCTCGATCACGGCCATGGGCGCGTTGTCGCCCTTGCGCGGCATCGTCTTGGTGATGCGGGTGTAGCCACCGGGGCGGTCGGCGAACTGCGGGCCGATCTCGGCGAACAGCTTGTGCACGATGTCCTTGTCGCGGATCACCTTGAGGATCTCGCGACGGTTGTGCAGGTCACCGACCTTCGCCTTGCTGATCAGCTTCTCGGCGTACGGGCGCAGCCGCTTCGCCTTGGCCTCGGTGGTCGTGATCCGACCGTGGGTGAACAGGGACGTGGCCAGGTTGGCCAGCATCAGCCGCTCGTGGGCCGGCGAGCCCCCGAGACGGGGTCCCTTGGTGGGGGTGGGCATCGAATTGCTCCTCGGATTTCTTTCTGATCCTCTGCTCCGGCCCGGCCGCTAAGCGACCTCAGAGCTGCTCGGTCTCCGCGTAGTCCTGGCCGTCGTCGTGGGTGTCCACGGCGGTGTCCGTGCCCCAGCCTTCGGCGGGGTAGTCGGACGCGGCGGCCGACGGGTCGAACCCGGGGGGGCTGTCCTTCAGCGCGAGGCCGAGGCCGACGAGCTTCATCTTGACCTCGTCGATCGACTTCGCGCCGAAGTTGCGGATGTCCAGCAGGTCCGCCTCGCTGCGCGAGACCAGCTCGCCCACGGTGTGGATGCCCTCGCGCTTGAGGCAGTTGTAGGACCGGACGGTGAGGTCCAGGTCCTCGATCGGCATCGCGAACGCCGCGATGGTGTCCGCCTCGGCGGGCGAGGGGCCGATCTCGATGCCCTCGGCGTCGACGTTCAGCTCGCGAGCGAGACCGAACAGCTCGACCAGCGTCTTGCCCGCCGACGCGACGGCGTCGCGCGGCGTGATGGACGGCTTGGTCTCGACGTCGAGGATCAGCTTGTCGAAGTCGGTCCGCTGCTCGACACGGGTGGCCTCGACCTTGTAGGTCACCTTCATGACGGGCGAGTAGATCGAGTCGACCGGAATGCGGCCGATCTCGGCACCGGCCTGCTTGTTCTGCACGGCGGGGACGTAACCGCGACCGCGCTCGACCACGAGCTCGATCTCCAGCTTGCCCTTGCCGTTCAGGGTGGCGATGTGCAGGTCGGGGTTGTGCACGGTGACACCGGCCGGAGGCACGATGTCGCCCGCGGTCACCGCGCCCGGCCCCTGCTTGCGCAGGTACATGGTCACCGGCTCGTCCTCCTCGGAGCTGACGACCAGCTCCTTGAGGTTGAGGATGATGTCGGTGACGTCTTCCTTCACACCGGGGACGGTCGTGAACTCGTGCAGCACACCGTCGATGCGGATGCTGGTCACGGCCGCGCCGGGGATGGACGACAGCAGGGTGCGGCGAATCGAGTTGCCGAGGGTGTAGCCGAAGCCCGGCTCCAGCGGCTCGATGACGAACCGGGAGCGGGTCTCGTTGACCGCTTCCTCGCTGAGCGAGGGGCGCTGGGAAATCAGCACTGGGTTCTTCCTCTCTAACCCCGACGCCCGCTATTTGACGTCGTGGGAACCGGTCGCGGAGACCGGCAAACGCATGCGGCACACCATTCCGTGCCGCCGCGGGACCCGACTGGAGGGGCCCCACCGGGATTTCTCCTGGCGGGCCCCTCCAGGAGGATCACTTCGAGTAGAGCTCGACGATGAGCTGCTCGGTGACGGGCGTGTCGATCTGCGCCCGCTCCGGCAGCTGGTGGACCAGGATGCGCAGGTTGGACTGCACGACCTGGAGCCACGCCGGGATCGGACGGTCACCGAAGGAAGCACGCGCGGCCTCGAAGGGCAGCGTGGGCAGCGACTTCGGCTTCACGTCGATGATGTCGAACTTCGACACCCGGAAGCTCGGGATGTTGACCTTGTGGCCGTTCACGATGAAGTGACCGTGGCTGACCAGCTGGCGGGCCTGACGACGGGTGCGCGCGAGACCCGCGCGGTACACCACGTTGTCGAGCCGGGACTCCAGGATCTGCAGCAGGTTCTCACCGGTCTTGCCGGGACGACGAACCGCTTCCTCGTAGTAGCGCCTGAACTGCTTCTCCAGGACGCCGTACGTGTAGCGGGCCTTCTGCTTCTCCTGCAACTGCAGCAGGTACTCGGACTCCTTGATCCGACCGCGGCCGTGCTGGCCGGGCGGGTAAGGACGACGCTCGAACGCCTGGTCCCCGCCGACGAGGTCGACCTTGAGACGGCGCGAGATGCGAGTGGCCGGTCCGGTATAGCGAGCCATGTTGTCTTACTCCTCCCCGTGCCTCAGACCCGGCGCCGCTTGGGCGGGCGGCAGCCGTTGTGGGGCTGCGGGGTCACGTCCTGGATGGTGCCGACCTCGAGGCCGGCGGCCTGCAGCGAACGGATCGCGGTCTCACGGCCGGAGCCGGGACCCTTCACGAACACGTCCACCTTGCGCATGCCGTGCTCGGCGGCCTTGCGGGCGGCGTTCTCGGCTGCCATCTGCGCGGCGAAGGGCGTGGACTTGCGCGAGCCCTTGAAGCCGACGTGGCCGGCGGACGCCCAGCTGATCACGTTGCCCAGCGGGTCCGTGATGGACACGATGGTGTTGTTGAACGTGCTCTTGATGTGCGCCTGGCCGTGCGAGACGTTCTTCTTTTCCTTGCGCCGGACCTTCTTGACCCCGGCGCCCGTACGGGACTTGGGTGGCATTTCTGGGTGAACTCCTACTTGCTAGACGCGAGGTTTACTTCTTACCGGCCTTCTTCTTGCCCGCCACGGTCTTCTTCGGACCCTTGCGGGTGCGCGCGTTCGTCTTGGTGCGCTGCCCGCGGACGGGCAGGTTGCGACGGTGGCGCAGCCCCTGGTAGGTGCCGATTTCCATCTTGCGGCGGATGTCGGCCTGAACCTCGCGGCGGAGGTCACCCTCGACCTTGAAGTTGTTCTCGATGTAGTCCCGCAGCTTCGCGAGCTCGGCGTCACCGAGGTCCTTGACCCGGAGGTCGGGGGACAGCTCGGTCGCGGTCAGCACTTCCTTGGACCGCGTGCGTCCGATGCCGAAGATGTAGGTCAGCGCGATCTCCAACCGCTTCTCGCGGGGGAGGTCGACGCCAGCGAGTCGTGCCATACGGCGCTTGCTCCTAACAGTGGTGTCGCTCCAGGTCTGCTCCTCGCCCGGTCCCGGGACTGACTCGCTGTGTCAGTTCCGGTCGCTCTCGCGACCGGTGTCCCGGCCCCGGCCTGGAGTCCGGGGGTGTGCCCGCCAAAGGTTCTTGGTGGGGCAGGTGCGAGGAGGCTTACTCGTGTCGCGTCCGGTGAAGACTCGACTCGTGCTGGTCTGGTCAGCCCTGGCGCTGCTTGTGGCGCAGGTTCTCGCAGATCACCATGACCCGGCCGTGACGGCGGATCACCTTGCACTTGTCGCAGATCTTCTTGACGCTCGGCTGGACCTTCACGCCTGAGCTTCTCCTGCGTCAGCCGGTGCGCCCGTGCTGGGGCGCCCCGGAGGTCACTTGTAGCGGTAGACGATGCGCCCGCGGGACAGGTCGTAGGGCGAGAGCTCCACGACAACCCGGTCCTCGGGGAGGATGCGGATGTAGTGCTGACGCATCTTGCCGCTGATGTGTGCCAGGACCTTGTGACCGTTCTCCAACTCGACGCGGAACATCGCGTTGGGGAGCGGCTCGACTACGCGGCCCTCGACCTCAATGGCCCCGTCCTTCTTGCCCATGTCCTCCGCGTTTCGTGACGGTGGGTGTAACTTCCGGAGTGCGGGCACGCGGCGCCCCGACTCCCTCAGGCCCTTGCGAACCCTGCCAGCTGCGGAGAAGAGATCCCCGGGCATGGCGGAACCGGCGCGACGTGTGCGCCACCCGTCCATAGTACGCGGGTCAGCGCGAACGCCCAAATCGGCCCGCGTGACCGGCCAGGACGACCAGGCCCCACGGCCCCGCGACCCAGATCCACCAAGGGTAGAGGGCCTCGCCCAGGGACAGGCTGATGATCCCCCAGACGAGGAAGTTGATCGCGCTCGCGGCGAACCACGCGCCGGTGACAACCCTGGCCAGGACGTTCGGCCGGCGCTCCACGGGAGCGGGCGCGTCGCGGGGCAGGTCGGCGGTCAGGGCGCTCAGCTCCGCGTACGTCCGTGCCTGGTAGACGGCCCGGGTGCGCTCGTCGAACTCCGACAGCGTCAGCCTGCCCTCGGTGTGCGCGCGGGACAGCTCCTCGGCCACCGCGGCCCGGTCGTTGTCCGCCGCACGGGTGAAGGACTCGTTCACGCCGCCACCTCCTCGAAGGCAATAGTAACAGCGTTACCGTTGCGGGTCGGCGCGCGGCCCCGGGTTGCCGGTGCTCCACCAGAGGACGCCGAGGACCGTCCCCGAGGGGACGGCCACCCAGAGGAACCACGGGTAGACGAGGTCGACGGTGAGGACGCTGACGAGCAGCCAGATGGCGAAGTTGAGCGCGCTGACGCTCATCCAGATGGTGGTGAGCACCTTCAACGCGGTGCGCCCGCCGCTCTTTTTCACTCTTCTGGGCGAAGGCGGGAGGAGGGGGACGGGCGGCGCGGGGGCCGCGGTCGGCAGGTCGGCCGTGAGGACCGCCAACTCGCCCCGGGTCCTGGCCCGCCAGGCGCGCACCACCCGGGCGTCGAACTCCGCGAGGTCGAGGCTGCCGTCGGCGTGCGCGCGCTGCAGGAACTGCTGGACCAGTTCGCGTTCGGCGTCGGAGGCCCGCATGTCCTCGGGCCGCACAGGCTGGGTCACCCCTCCATCGTGACCCGGCGGCCGGTCCCGGGACAGGGGGCTAGCCCCCGCTTCCCCGCCGCCGGACGTCGGAATCCCGGCC
Source organism: Actinosynnema sp. NPDC023658 (assembly GCF_040639995.1). Taxonomy (NCBI): domain Bacteria; kingdom Bacillati; phylum Actinomycetota; class Actinomycetes; order Pseudonocardiales; family Pseudonocardiaceae; genus Actinosynnema; species Actinosynnema sp. NPDC023658. The sequence goes on from NZ_JBFAAX010000025.1 coordinate 5,286, forward strand.
GGGCCCGCCCCGCGGGACGTGCCACCGCCCGGCCCCCCCGTCGGGTCGACCCCGTCAACGGAAGAACGCCACCACCCCGGGGGGTGATGGCGTTCCACCGACGTCTGCGCCGGTCAGTCCGACAGCGCGGTCAGCACCCAGGGGCCGTCGTCGGTGATCGCCACCGAGTGCTCCCAGTGCGCGGCGCGCGAGCCGTCCGCGGTGATGACGGTCCAGCCGTCGTCCAGCTCGACCGTGCGCTCGGTGCCCAGCGTGAGCATCGGCTCGATCGCGATCGCCATGCCGGGCTTCAGGCGGGGCCCCTTGCCGGGCTTGCCGTGGTTGGGCAGGAACGGGTCCATGTGCATCTTCGTGCCGATGCCGTGGCCGCCGTAGCCCTCGACGATCCCGTAGTCGACGCCGTGCTGCTCGCCGGCCAGGATCGTGGCCGACTCGATGGCGAACGAGACGTCGCTGAGCCGCCCGCCGACCACCGCGGCCTCGATGCCCGCGAGCATCGACGCGCGGGTCGCCTCGGACAGCTTCAGCTCCGCCTCGGTCACCTCACCGACCGGCAGGGTGATGGCCGAGTCGCCGTGCCAGCCGTCCAGGATCGCGCCGCAGTCGATCGAGATCAGGTCGCCCTCGGCCAGCACCTGCGTGCGGCTGGGGATGCCGTGGACCACCTGCTCGTTCACCGACGCGCAGATCGACGCCGGGAACCCGTGGTAGCCCTTGAACGACGGGATCGCACCCGAGTCGCGGATGTTCTGCTCCGCCATCTCGTCCAGCTCGGCGGTGCTGATCCCGGCCTTGGCGTGCGCGGCCAGCAGCGCCAGCGTGCGCGCCACGACCAGCCCGGCGGCCCTCATGGCCTCGAGCTGGCCGCGGCTCTTGATCTCGATCATGCGGTCCCGACCGGGGACGACCCGACGCAGCGCATCGACAAGTCCACCGCTCACTTCAGGTCGCGCAACGCGCGGAGGGCGCGCTCGCTGATCTCGTCGACCTCGCCGTCCGCGTCGATCGTCACGACGATGTCGGCGTAGTAGTCGAGCAGCGGCGCGGTCTCCGTCCGGTACACCTGCTGCCGGTGCCGGATCACGTCTTCCTTGTCGTCCGTGCGCCCGCGGGCGAGCAACCGCTCGACCACGACGTCCTCGTCGATCCGGAACTCCAGCACCGCGTCCAGCACGTGGCCGTCGGCGGTCAGCATCTCGCCCAGCACGCCCGCCTGGGCGGTGTTGCGCGGGAAGCCGTCGAGGAGGAAGCCACCGGTGGCGTCCGGCTGGGCCAGTCGGACGCGCACCATCTCGTTGGTGACCTCGTCCGGCACCAGCTCACCCGAGTCCAGGTACTCCTGGACCTCCTTGCCCAGATCGGTCTGCTCGCTGATGTGGGCGCGGAACAGGTCCCCGGTGGAGATGTGCGGCACGCCGAGCTCGCGGCTGAGCGTTTTGGCCTGGGTGCCCTTGCCCGCACCGGGCGGGCCGACGAGAACGAGTCGCACTAGCGGAGGAACCCTTCGTAGTTGCGCTGCATGAGCTGGCTCTCGATCTGCTTCACGGTGTCGAGGCCGACACCGACCATGATCAGCACCGCCGTGCCGCCGAACGGGAAGTTCTGGTTCTGGCCCTGACCGGTCAGGTCGAGGAACAGGTTCGGCAGGATGGCGACGATGCCCAGGTAGAGCGAGCCCGGCAGCGTGATCCGCCCCAACACGAAGCGGAGGTACTCGGCGGTGGGTCGACCCGGTCGGATACCCGGGATGAACCCACCGAACTTCTTCATCTCATCGGCACGCTCGTCCGGGTTGAACGTGATGCCGACGTAGAAGTAGGTGAAGAAGACGATCAGCAGGAAGTACAGCGCGATGTGGATCGGGCTGGACTGGCTCACCAGGTGCGTCGCCACGAAGGTGTTCCACCAGCCGGGGGCGGAACCGTCGGAGGAGGACGTCAGCCTGGAGATGAGGTCCGGCAGGTAGAGCAGCGACGAGGCGAAGATGACCGGGATGACACCGGCCTGGTTCACCTTCAGCGGCAGGTAGGTCGACGTGCCGCCGTACATCCGCCGGCCGATCATGCGCTTGGCGTACTGCACGGGGATGCGGCGCTGGGCCTGCTCCACGTAGATGACGCTCGCGATGATGACCAGGGCCGCGACGCAGACCAGGAAGAACGTCAGGCCGCCGCGGTCGAAGATGACCTTGCCCTCGACCGGGATGCGCGCCGCGATGCCGGTGAAGATCAGCAGCGACATGCCGTTGCCGATCCCCTTCTCGGTGATGATCTCACCGAGCCACATGATCACGCTGGTGCCCGCGGTCATGACGACCACGAGGACGACCAGGTTGAAGATGCTCTCGTCGGGGATGACGGGCACGCTGCAGTTGGCGAACAGCTGGTCGCGCACGGCCAGGGCGATGATGCCCGTGGACTGCAGGACCGCCAGCGCGATGGTCAGGTAGCGGGTGTACTGCGTCAGCTTGTTCTGACCCGCCTGCCCTTCCTTCTTCAGCTGCTCGAACCGGGGAATCACCACGGTGAGCAGCTGGATGATGATGCTCGCCGTGATGTACGGCATGATGCCGAGCGCGAAGATCGACAAGTTCAGCAGCGCGCCACCGCTGAACAGGTTGATCAGCGAGTAGATCCCCTGCTGGTCGACCTGCTCGACGCACTGTTTGACGTTCTTGAAGGAGACGCCCGGCGCGGGCATGGTGGCGCCCAACCGGTACACCACGACGATCCCGAGTGTGAACAGGATCTTCTTGCGTAGGTCCGGCGTCGCGAGAGCCGAGCGGAATGCGCCGAGCACGCGAACCTCCATCAGCGTTGCCGCCCCGCTGGGGTCGGCATCCTGCGGTACCGGCTGTGTTGCCGGCACAGTCTTGCGGACGTGCCGTCGACCATCGCCGACGGTGGCGGAAGCGACGGATAGCCGCGACCGACCCGGAGGGCATCCGGGTTCAGCCCGCGACTTTAACAGTCGCTTGGCCGATCGCCGTAGCCAGTCTTCCCTCACACTTCGTACCCGATCGACTACGGCCGCCGGCAAGCCCCCGAATGGATCAAGTTCTGCCGGTCGCGAGGACCCCCGCCACGCCCAGCAGGACGGCCGCGGTGGCCTTGTCCAACCGGGCCTCGGCCCGCCTGCTCAACCCGGACTTCCGGATGCCCGCGCCCACCACCACGTAGGCGACGCCGGCCAGCGCCTCGGCCGCCAGGTAGACCGCGCCGAGGGTCGCCAGCTGCAGCGCGACCGGGCCGCGCGCCGGGTCGACGAACTGGGGCACGAACGCGGTGAAGATCAGCAGCGCCTTGGGGTTGGTGATCGCCACCAGGAACTCCTTGCGCAGCGGGCTGCCCCGCCTGGCCGGCGTTTCACCCCGCTCCCGGGTCATCAGGATGCGCACGGCGAGGTACACCAGGTACGCCACACCGGCCCACTTGATCACGGTCAGCGCGGTCCGGCTGGCGGCCAGCACGGGCCCGAGGCCCGCCACGACCGCGGCGACCATCAGGGAGAAGGCCGCAAGACGGCCCAGGAGGGCCGTGGCGGCCCGCAACGGGCCGTGGTGGACCCCGTGGTGCATCCCGAGCAGGTTGTTCGCGCCAGGGGTCAGTGCGACCAGCACCGACGCGCCGAAGAAGACCGCGAGCCACATGCGGGCACGCTAACCCGGACCGCCAACCGGTTTTACGCCCTGGGCGAACGCCCGTCCCAGCAGGGCCGATCCACCCCCGGGACACCCGCCGAGGCCGCCGGCAACCGTCAAAAACCCGCCGTCTCGATCGAACCGGCCCCGCGCACGCGAACGGCCCCGGAGCGGGAGGCTCCGGGGCCGTTCGGCGGTGCTTCGTGCGTCAGAGCACGGTGGTGGTGCCACCGGCGGCGGCGATCTTCTCGACCGCGCTGCCGGAGAACTTGTTCGCCACGACGTCGAGCTTGACGCCGTCCAGGTCACCGTTGCCGAGGACCTTCACGAGCTCGTTCTTGCGCACCAGGCCCGCGTGGATCAGCGCGTCCACGTCCACCCGACCGCCGTCCGGGAACACCCGGGCGAGGTCGCCCACGTTCACCACCTGGTACTCGGTGCGGAACGGGTTGCGGAAGCCCTTCAGCTTCGGCAGGCGCATGTGCAGCGGCATCTGGCCACCCTCGAAGCGCGGGGAGACGTTCTTCCGCGCGCCGGTGCCCTTCGTACCGCGACCGGCCGTCTTGCCCTTGGAGCCCTCACCGCGACCGACACGGGTCTTCGCGGTCTTGGCGCCGGGTGCCGGACGCAGGTCATGGATCTTGATGGTCACGACTGGACCTCCTCGACGACCACCAGGTGGCGCACGGCGTGGATCAGGCCGCGAACCTGCGGCGTGTCCTCGCGGACCACCGACTGGCGGATCTTGCGCAACCCCAGGGTCCGGAGGGACTCACGGTGGTTGTGCTTGGTACCGATGCTGCTCTTGACCTGGGTCACCTTGAGCTGGGCCATGGTCACACCGCCCCTGCACGGGCACGGAGCATGCCGGCGGGAGCCACATCCTCGATCGGCAGACCGCGACGGGCGGCCACCTCCTCGGGACGCTGGAGGCCCTTCAGGGCCGCCACCGTGGCGTGCACGATGTTGATGGCGTTGTCGGAGCCCAGCGACTTGCTCAGCACGTCGTGGACACCGGCGCACTCCAGCACCGCGCGGACCGCGCCACCGGCGATGACACCGGTACCGGCCGAAGCCGGGCGGAGCATGACGACACCGGCCGCCTTCTCGCCCTGGATCGGGTGGGGGATCGTGCCCGCGATGCGGGGGACGCGGAAGAAGTTCTTCTTCGCCTCCTCCACACCCTTGGCGATCGCCGCGGGGACTTCCTTGGCCTTGCCGTAGCCGACACCGACCATGCCGTCGCCGTCACCGACCACGACGAGGGCGGTGAAGCTGAAGCGACGACCACCCTTGACGACCTTGGAGACGCGGTTGATCGCGACCACGCGCTCCAGGTGCGGGGTCTTCTCCTGGGCCGCTCCGCCGCGGCCACCGTCACGGCGGTCGCGGCGCTCTCCGCGCTCGCCCCCGCCGCCTTCGCGACGCGTGCGTCCTGGCATCAGGCGTCCCTCTCAATTCGGTTCGTTTGCCCAAAGATAAGGCTCATTGTCAGAACTCCAGCCCCGCCTCGCGGGCGGCATCGGCCAGAGCGGCGATCCGACCGTGGTAGGCGTTGCCGCCCCGGTCGAAGACCACCTTGGTGATCCCGGCGTCCTTGGCACGGGCGGCGGCCAGCTGGCCGACCTTCGCCGCACGGGCCTTCTTGTCGCCGTCGATCGCCCGGACGTCCGCTTCCACGGAGGAAGCCGCGGCCAGGGTGCGACCGGCGAGGTCGTCGATGATCTGCACGGTGATGTGCTTCGACGACCGGTGCACCACCAGGCGCGGGCGCTCGGCCGTGCCGCTGACCTTCTTGCGGAGGCGGAAGTGACGGCGGGTCTTGGCGACGCGGCGAGTGGTCGAGATGTCCTTGCCCACAGGCTTGCGCTTCGTTGCAGTCTCGCTCATGTCACTTACCCGTCTTTCCGACCTTGCGGCGGATCTTCTCACCCGAGTAGCGCACGCCCTTGCCCTTGTACGGGTCGGGCTTGCGCAGCTTGCGGATGTTGGCGGCGACCTCGCCGACGAGCTGCTTGTCGATGCCCGACACGGAGAAGCGGGTCGGGGTCTCCACCGCGAAGGTGATGCCCTCGGGGGCCTCCACCTTCACCGGGTGGCTGTAGCCCAGCGCGAACTCCAGGTCGGAACCCTTCAGCGCCACGCGGTAACCGACGCCGTGGATTTCCATCTTCTTCTCGTAGCCCTGCGTGACGCCGACGACCATGTTCTGCACCAGGGTGCGCGACAGGCCGTGCAGCGAGCGGCTGCGACGCTCGTCGTTCGGGCGCTTCACCTCGAGGGTGCCGTCGTCGGCCTTCTCGATGATGATCGGCTCGGCGATGTTCAGCGACAGGGTGCCCTTGGGGCCCTTGACGCTCACAGCCTGGCCATCGATGTTCACGTCGACCCCGGAGGGGACGGTGATCGGCAGTTTTCCGATGCGCGACATTGCCTAGTCCCCCTTCCTCACCAGACGTAGGCGAGGACTTCTCCGCCCACGCCCGACTTGTTGGCCTGGCGGTCGGTCATGAGACCACCAGAGGTCGAAATGATCGCGACGCCCAGACCGCCCAGCACCTTCGGCAGGTTGGTCGACTTCGCGTAGATGCGCAGACCGGGCTTCGACACGCGGCGGAGGCCGGCGATGCTGCGCTCCCGGTTCGGGCCGTACTTCAGCTCGATAACCAGGTTCTTGGCCACGTCGCCCTGCTCATCGCGGTAGCTCGCGATGTAGCCCTCGCGCTTGAGGATCTCGGCGATGCTGGCCTTCAACTTCGAGTGCGGCATCACGACCTTGTCGTGGTAAGCCGAGTTCGCGTTCCGCAGACGCGTCAACATGTCTGCGATCGGGTCGGTCATCGTCATGGTGACCTGGTCAACCTTTCTCGCTGCGGTTCCCCAGCCAGGGTCCGAGCCGGCCTTGCGGCCGGCTGGTCGTGGACGGGCCTACAGCGAAGTGATGAGTCTAGAAAAACCTGCCGCCGAGCCGGACTTACCAGCTGGACTTGTTCACACCGGGCAGCTCGCCCCGGTGCGCCATCTCGCGGAGGCAGATCCGGCACAGGCCGAACTTGCGGAACACCGAGTGCGGGCGACCGCAACGCTGGCAGCGGGTGTAACCCCGCACCTTGAACTTCGGCTTGGCCGCGGCCTTGTTGATCAGCGCCTTCTTGGCCATCTGTCAGTTCTCCTTGAACGGGAAGCCCAGGAGCTTCAGCAGCGCCCGGCCCTCGTCGTCGTTGGTCGCGGTCGTCACCACGGTGATGTCCATGCCGCGGGGACGGTCGATCGCGTCCGGGTCGATCTCGTGGAACATCGACTGCTCGTTGAGGCCGAACGTGTAGTTCCCGTTGCCATCGAACTGCTTGCCCGACAGGCCGCGGAAGTCGCGGATGCGGGGCAGCGCGATCGTCAGCAGGCGGTCCAGGAACTCCCACATCCGGTCGCCGCGCAGCGTCACGCGCGCACCGATCGGCATGCCCTCGCGCAGCTTGAACTGCGCGATGGACTTGCGGGCCCGGCGGACCTCGGGCCGCTGGCCGGTGATGATCGAGAGGTCCTTGACGGCACCCTCGATCAGCTTGCCGTCGCGGGCGGCGTCGCCGACACCCATGTTCACGACGACCTTGACCACGCCCGGGATCTGCATGACGTTGGCGTACTCGAACTGCTCGCGCAGCGAGGCGACGATCTCCTCGCGGTAGCGGACCTTGAGCCGCGGCAGGGTCTTCTCAACGGTGGTCATCAGATGTCCTTCCCGTTACGACGGGAAATGCGGACCCGCTTGCCCTCGTCGTTCGTCCGGTAGCCCACGCGGGTCGGCTTGCCGTCCGAGTCGACCACCATCACGTTCGACACGTGGATGGGGGCTTCCTGCGTCACGATGCCGCCCGACTGCGCGCCGCGCTCGGTCTGCGAGATCCGGGTGTGCTTCTTGATGCGGTTGACGCCCTCGACCAGGACGCGGTTCTCAGCGGGGTAGGCCATGATGACCTTGCCGCGAGCCCCCTTGTCCTTGCCGGCGATAACCACGACGGTGTCGCCCTTCTTCACCTTCATGGTCAGAGCACCTCCGGCGCCAACGAGATGATCTTCATGAACTTCTTGTCGCGCAGCTCACGGCCGACGGGGCCGAAGATGCGGGTGCCCCTCGGCTCGTTGTCGTTCTTGATGAGCACCGCGGCGTTCTCGTCGAACCGGATGTAAGAGCCGTCGGGACGGCGCTTCTCCTTGACGGTGCGGACGATGACCGCCTTGACGACGTCGCCCTTCTTGACGCCGGCACCCGGGATGGCCTGCTTCACCGTCGCGACGATGATGTCCCCGATGCCCGCGTAGCGGCGGCCCGAGCCACCGAGAACACGGATGCAGAGGATTTCCTTCGCACCGGTGTTGTCGGCGACGCGCAGCCGCGACTCCTGCTGGATCACTTACCTGCTCCTTGACCATTCCTGGCCCGCCAGATTTCCGACCTGACGGGCTCGGTCGGTAACGCTGTGCCCGTTCTCCTTGGGCTTACTTGGCCTTTTCGAGGATCTCGACGAGGCGCCAGCGCTTCGTGGCCGACAGCGGCCGCGTCTCCATCAGCAGGACGCGGTCGCCGATGCCGGCGGTGTTCTGCTCGTCGTGCGCCTTCACCTTGGTGGTGGAGCGCATGACCTTCGAGTACCGGCGGTGCTTCTTGCGGTCCTCGACCGCCACCACGATCGTCTTGTCCATCTTGTCGGACACGACGTAGCCCTCGCGGACCTTGCGGTCGTTGCGAACCTCGGTAGTCACTTCGTTGTTCTCGCTCATGCCGCACCCTCACCAGTGGAAACCGCGTCGGGAGAGGCCGAGAGGCCCAGCTCCCGTTCCCGCATCACGGTGTAGATCCGGGCGATCTCGTGCCGGACCGTGCGCAGGCGGCGGTTGTTGTCGAGCTGCCCGGTGGCCATCTGGAAGCGGAGGTTGAACAGCTCCTCCTTCGCCTCCCTCAGGCGCAGCACGAGCTCTTCCTCGGTGAGCTCACGCAGCTCGGAAGCGGTGGTACCCGCTGCCATCAGAACTCACCACCCTCACGCGTAACGATGCGGCACTTCATCGGGAGCTTGTGGATCGCGCGGCGCAGCGCCTCGCGGGCCACAGCCTCGTTCGGGAAGCTCATCTCGAAGAGCACCCGACCCGGCTTGATGTTGGCCACCCACCACTCCGGCGAACCCTTACCGGAACCCATGCGGGTCTCGGCCGGCTTCTTGGTCAGCGGGCGGTCCGGGAAGATGTTGATCCAGACCTTGCCACCACGGCGGATGTGCCGGGTGATCGCGATACGAGCCGACTCGATCTGCCGGTTGGTCACGTAGGCGGGCTCCAGAGCCTGGATGCCGTACTCGCCGAAGGTGACCCTCGTGCCGCCCTTGGCAGCACCGGACCGTCCGGGGTGGTGCTGCTTGCGGTGCTTAACCCTGCGCGGGATGAGCACGACTCAGCCCTCCGTCTTCTCTTCGGTCGGTGCGGCGGCCTGGTCGCCCGCAGCGGCCCGACCGGCCTCGGTGCTCGTCGCCGTGGTGCCGCTGGCGCCGGAACGACGGGCGCGGTTCGGGCGTTCGTTGCGGTCGCGACGCGGCGCGCGGTCGGCCGACGGAGCGGCGTCACGCTCGCGCTTGGCGCTGAGACCACCGACGATGTCGCCCTTGTAGATCCACACCTTCACGCCGATCCGGCCGAACGTGGTGCGAGCCTCGAAGAAGCCGTAGTCGATGTCGGCGCGCAGCGTGTGCAGCGGCACGCGGCCATCGCGGTAGTGCTCGGAGCGGGACATCTCGGCACCGCCGAGACGACCGCCGCACTGCACGCGGATGCCCTTGACCTGCGGGGAGCGCATGGCCGACTGGATGGCCTTGCGCATCGCGCGGCGGAAGGCGACGCGGTTGGACAGCTGCTCCGCCACGCCCTGCGCGACGAGCTGCGCGTCGGACTCGGGGCTCTTCACCTCGAGGATGTTGAGCTGCACCTGCTTCTTGGTGAGCTTCTCCAGCTCACCGCGGATGCGGTCCGCCTCGGCGCCGCGGCGACCGATGACGATGCCCGGCCGGGCGGTGTGGATGTCGACGCGAACCCGGTCACGGGTGCGCTCGATCTCCACCTTCGAGATGCCGGCCCGCTCCATGCCCTTGGAGAGCAGCTTGCGGATCTTGACGTCCTCGGCGACGTACTCGGCGTACTGCTTGTCGGCGTACCAGCGGGACTTCCAGTCCGTGGTGATACCAAGTCGGAAGCCGTGCGGGTTGATTTTCTGGCCCACTACCGAGCCCCCTTCCTGTCAGCGCCGGCCTTCGCGCTGGTCTTCTTCGGACGGCTCTCCACCTCGACGGTGATGTGGCTCGTCCGCTTGCGGATCCGATAGGCGCGGCCCTGGGCGCGCGGGCGGAACCGCTTGAGGGTCGGACCCTCGTCCACGTACACCTTCGACACCCACAGGGTGTCGGGGTCCAGGGACAGGTTGTTCTCGGCGTTGGCCACGGCGCTCTGCAGCACCTTGCGGACCGGCTCAGATGCCGCCTGCGGCGCGAACTGGAGCACGGCCAGGGCCTCGCTGGCGCTACGACCCCTGATGAGCTCGACGACGCGACGCACCTTCATGGGCGTGTCACGGACGTAGCGAGCCCGAGCCACGGCGCGCGGGAACTCCGGCGCTTCGGCTTCGTTACGGGCGTTCATCGCTGCTTCCCCTTGCTCTTCCTCTAGTTCGTCGCCTAGCGACGGCGCGACTTCCGGTCGTCCTTGATGTGGCCCTTGAACGTGCGGGTCGGGGCGAACTCGCCGAGCTTGTGCCCGACCATCGCCTCCGTCACGAACACCGGCACGTGCTTGCGGCCGTCGTGCACCGCGATCGTGTGGCCCAACATGTCGGGGATGATCGTCGACCGGCGGGACCAGGTCTTGATGACGGTCTTCTTGCCCGACTCGTTGAGGACGTCCACCTTCTTGAGCAGGTGGTCGTCCACGAAGGGGCCCTTCTTAAGGCTGCGAGGCATCCTTCACTCCCTCCCTGCTCAGCGCTTCTTACCGGTGCGACGACGCCGGACGATGAGCTTGTCGCTTGGCTTGTTGCGGCGGCGCGTGCGGCCCTCGGGCTTACCGGCCGGGTTCACCGGGTGGCGACCACCGGAGGTCTTGCCCTCACCACCACCGTGCGGGTGGTCGACCGGGTTCATGGCGACACCGCGGACGGTGGGCTTCTTGCCCTTCCACCGCATGCGGCCGGCCTTGCCCCAGTTGATGTTCTGGTGCTCGGCGTTGCCGACCTCGCCCACCGTGGCGCGGCACCGGACGTCCACGTTGCGGATTTCGCCCGAGGGCATCCGCAGCTGGGCGTAGGGGCCGTCCTTGGCGACGAGCTGCACGCTGGCACCGGCGGATCGGGCGATCTTCGCGCCGCCGCCGGGGCGGAGCTCGATCGCGTGGATCACGGTGCCGACCGGGATGTTGCGCAGCGGGAGGTTGTTGCCCGGCTTGATGTCCGCCTTGGGGCCGTTCTCCACCATGTCGCCCTGCTGCAACTTCGACGGGGCGATGATGTAGCGCTTCTCGCCGTCGAGGTAGTGCAGCAGCGCGATGCGCGCGGTGCGGTTGGGGTCGTACTCGATGTGAGCGACCTTGGCCGGCACGCCGTCCTTGTCGGTGCGGCGGAAGTCGATGAGGCGGTACGCCCGCTTGTGGCCACCACCCTTGTGCCGCGTCGTGATCTTGCCCGACGCGTTGCGGCCACCGCGGCCGTGCAGCGGGCGGACCAGCGACTTCTCCGGCGTCGTCCGAGTGATCTCGGCGAAGTCGGAGACGCTCGCACCGCGACGACCGGGGGTCGTCGGCTTGTACTTGCGAATGCCCATCTCTACGCAGTCCTCGTCGTCATCAGGCGGCCGGGCCGCCGAAGATCTCGATCGGCTTGCTCTCGGCGGACAGCGTCACGATGGCGCGCTTGGTGTCCTTGCGCTTGCCGTAGCCCGTCCGGGTGCGCTTGCGCTTGCCCTGGCGGTTGATCGTGTTGACGCTGACGACCTTGACGCCGAAGACCTTCTCCACGGCAATCTTGATCTGGGTCTTGTTCGAGCCGGGAGCCACCACGAAGGTGTACTTGTTCTCCTCGAGCAGCCCGTAGGACTTCTCGGAGATGACCGGCGCGAGCAGGATGTCCCGGTGGTCGGGGATCACTTCGCGGCCTCCTCGTCACCCTCGGTGGACGTCGCGGTCGCCTCGGCGGAGCCCTGCCCGTGCTGGGCCTTGCTCGCCAGGAACACGTCGAGCGCGTCCTTGGTGAACACCACGTCGTCGTTGACCAGCACGTCGAACGTGTTCAGCTGGTCCGGCGCGATGATGTGCACGTGCTGCAGGTTGCGCAGGCTGACCCACGAAACCTCGTCGGTGCGCAGCAGCACGGCCAGCACGCGGCGGGCCTCGGTCACCGACTCCAGCACCTTGCGGGCCGACTTGGTCGACGGCGCGTCGCCCTCGACGAAGCCGCTCACCACGTGCACCTGGCCGGCGCGCGCCCGGTCGGAGAGGGCACCGCGCAGGGCGGCGGCCTTCATCTTCTTGGGGGTGCGCTGGGTGTAGTCGCGCGGCTGCGGGCCGTGGACGACGCCACCACCGGCGAACTGCGGCGCACGGGTCGAGCCCTGACGGGCGCGGCCGGTGCCCTTCTGCCGGTACGGCTTCTTGCCACCACCGCGGACTTCGCCGCGGGTCTTGGTGGAGTGCGTGCCCTGGCGGGCCGCGGCCTGCTGGGCCACGACGACCTGGTGCAGCAGCGCCACGTTGGCCTGCGCGTCGAAGATCGCGGCGGGCAGCTCGACGGAGCCGTCGGTCTGGCCGGCCGGGGTGCGGATCTCAACGGAAGTCATGATCAGGCACCACCCTTCGCAGCGGTCTTGATGAACACGGTGCCGCCCTTGGGGCCGGGAACGGCGCCCTTGATGAGCAGCAGGCCGGACTCGGCGTCCACGCGGTGCACCTTGAGGTTCTGGGTGGTCACCCGCACGTGGCCCATCCGGCCCGCCATCCGCAGGCCCTTGAACACGCGGCCGGGCGTGGCGCAGCCGCCGATGGAGCCGGGCGAGCGGTGCTTGCGCTGCGTGCCGTGGCTGGCGCCGAGGCCCTTGAACCCGTGGCGCTTCATGACACCCGCGGTGCCCTTGCCCTTGCTGGTGCCGACCACGTCGACCACCACGCCGGCCTCGAAGACCTCGGCGGTGATTTCCTGGCCGACCGTGTACTCGGACGCGTCCGTGGTGCGCAGCTCCGCCAGGTGGCGGCGGGGCGTGACGCCCGCCTTGGCGTAGTGGCCCGCGACGGGCTTGTTGACCTTGCGCGGGTCGATCGCGCCGAAGGCCAACTGCACGGCCGAGTAGCCGTCGATTTCCTGGGTCCGAACCTGGGTGACCACGTTCGGCTCGGCCTTGACGACGGTAACCGGAACGATCCGGTTGTTCTCGTCGAAGACCTGAGTCATGCCGAGCTTGGTGCCCAGGAGGCCCTTAACCTGCCTGTCAGACATGGGTCTCGTTACTCTCCGCCCCAAATGGGATCAACACTGCCGCGTCCAACGCTTACTGGATGTTGACGTCGACGCTCGCCGGCAGGTCGATGCGCATGAGCGCGTCCACCGTCTTCGGCGTCGGGTCGAGGATGTCGATCAGACGCTTGTGCGTGCGCATCTCGAAGTGCTCGCGCGAGTCCTTGTACTTGTGCGGCGAGCGGATGACGCAGTAAACGTTCTTCTCAGTGGGCAGCGGCACAGGCCCGACGACCCGAGCGCCGGTGCGCGTCACGGTCTCGACGATCTTGCGCGCGGACGCGTCGATCGCCTCGTGGTCGTAGGCCTTGAGCCGGATGCGGATCTTCTGTCCCGCCATGATGGCTTGCCGTTCCTCTGCTTCTAGTACCGCTGCGGTGCGGGCACCTTGCACGAGGTCACGGGACCTCCGGCGCGCTCCGCCCCCTATTCAGGATTGACACCGAGCGGTGTCACGGTGCCCGGTCCACGCGGTCGGGCGTGTCGCGCCCCAACACATAGACCGGTCCCACTGATCAAGCCTGTGGGATTGTCTTGCTCGATCAAACCCCGCTCGTGGCGGGGCGGCCGAGTCCAGAACTCGAACCGGCCGCCCCGACGAGCAACCCGTCAATGGTCGCACACGTACGCGGCGAGACCAAATCGGGGGGTGAGTTGTAGAGCTAGATCACTTGATGATCTTGGTGACCGAGCCCGCGCCGACGGTGCGGCCACCCTCGCGGATGGCGAACCGCAGGCCCTCGTCCATGGCGATCGGCTGGATCAGCTTCACGGCCATCGACGTGGTGTCGCCCGGCATGACCATCTCGGTGCCCTCGGGGAGGGTCACGACGCCGGTCACGTCGGTGGTGCGGAAGTAGAACTGCGGGCGGTAGTTGTTGAAGAACGGCGTGTGCCGGCCGCCCTCGTCCTTCGACAGGATGTAGACCTGCGCGTCGAACTCGGTGTGCGGGGTGGTGGTGCCCGGCTTCACGATCACCATGCCGCGCTCCACCTCCTCGCGCTTGATGCCGCGCAGCAGCAGGGCGGCGTTGTCGCCCGCGCGACCCTCGTCGAGGAACTTCTTGAACATCTCGATCGAGGTGACCGTCGTCTTCTTCGAGGTCTCCTTGATGCCGACGATCTCGACCTCTTCGTTGACCTTGATGATGCCGCGCTCGATGCGGCCGGTCACCACGGTGCCACGACCGGTGATGGTGAACACGTCCTCGACCGGCATCAGGAACGGACGGTCGACCTCGCGCTCGGGCTCCGGGATGTTCTCGTCCACGGCGTCCATCAGGCCGATGAGCTTCTCGCCCCACTCGGCGTCGCCCTCCAGCGCCTTCAGCGCGGAGACGCGGACGACCGGCAGGTCGTCACCGGGGAACTCGTACTCGGAGAGCAGCTCGCGGACCTCGAGCTCGACGAGCTCCAGGATCTCCTCGTCGTCCACCATGTCGGCCTTGTTCAGGGCCACCACGATGTAGGGCACACCGACCTGGCGGGCCAGGAGCACGTGCTCCTTGGTCTGCGGCATCGGGCCGTCGGTCGCCGCGACCACCAGGATGGCGCCGTCCATCTGCGCCGCACCGGTGATCATGTTCTTGATGTAGTCGGCGTGACCGGGGCAGTCGACGTGCGCGTAGTGGCGCTTGTCGGTCTGGTACTCGATGTGCGCGATCGAGATGGTGATGCCGCGCTGCTTCTCCTCCGGCGCCTTGTCGATCTGGTCGAACGGCGTGAAGGGGTTGAGGTCCGGGTACTTGTCGTGCAGGACCTTGGAGATGGCAGCGGTCAGCGTCGTCTTACCGTGGTCGATGTGACCAATGGTGCCGATGTTGACGTGCGGCTTCGTCCGCTCGAACTTCGCCTTCGCCACTGGAATGTCCTCCTGGACTTCTATTGCTTAGCCCGGCGGGCTGTCAGCCGCCCGCCGGGCTTCACGTCAGGGTCGGTTGTGCGGACCCCGGGGCATCCCCCCGGAGAGCCCGCGTGGTGCTGCGGTGCTCCGGTTGGGGTTACTCGCCCGTCGCCTTCGCGATGATCTCCTTCGCGACGTTCGCGGGAACCTCGGCGTAGGAGTCAAAGGTCATCGAGTAGTTCGCGCGACCCTGGGTCTTGGACCGCAGGTCGCCGACATACCCGAACATCTCCGACAGCGGGACCAGCGCCTTGACGACGCGGGTGCCACTGCGCTCTTCCATGGCCTGGATCTGGCCACGGCGGGAGTTCAAGTCGCCGATCACGTCGCCCATGTAGTCCTCGGGCGTGGTGACCTCGACGGCCATCAACGGCTCGAGGATGGCCGGGCTGGCCTGCCGGGCGGCTTCCTTGAGCGCCATGGAGCCCGCGATCTTGAACGCCATCTCCGACGAGTCGACCTCGTGGTAGGCGCCGTCGACCAGCGTCACCTTGACGCCCACCAGCGGGTAGCCCGCCAGCACGCCGTACTGCATCGCGTCCTGGGCGCCCGCGTCCACCGACGGGATGTACTCCCGCGGGATGCGACCACCGGTGACCGCGTTGACGAACTCGTAGAGAGCGCCGTCCTCGGTCTTCTCCAACGGCTCCAGGTCGATGAGGACCTTCGCGAACTGGCCGGAGCCACCGGTCTGCTTCTTGTGGGTGTAGGAGTACTTCTCCACCTTGCGGCGGATCGTCTCCCGGTACGCCACCTGGGGCTTGCCGATGTTGGCCTCGACCTTGAACTCGCGGCGCATGCGGTCCACCAGGATGTCCAGGTGGAGCTCGCCCATGCCGGCGATGATGGTCTGGCCGGTCTCCTGGTCCAGGTTGACCCGGAACGTCGGGTCCTCCTCGGCCAGCTTCTGGATCGCGGTGCCCAGCTTCTCCTGGTCCGCCTTCGTCTTCGGCTCGATCGCCACCTGGATGACCGGCTCGGGGAAGGTCATCGACTCCAGCACGATGGGCGCCTGCGGGTCGCAGAGCGTCTCACCGGTGGTGGTGTCCTTCAGACCGATCACGGCGTAGATGTGACCGGCGATGGCCTCGTCGACCGGGTTCTCCTTGTTGGCGTGCATCTGGAAGATCTTCCCGATGCGCTCCTTGCGGTCCTTGGTCGAGTTGATGACCTGGGTGCCGGAGGCGACCTTGCCGGAGTAGACCCGGATGTAGGTCAGCTTGCCGAAGAACGGGTGCGCCGCGATCTTGAACGCCAGGGCCGAGAACGGCTCGTCCGTCGCGGGCTTGCGGAAGGCCGGCGTCTCGCCGTCCTGCAGCGTGCCCTCGACCGGGGGGAGGTCCAGCGGAGCGGGCAGGAAGTCGATCACCGCGTCGAGCATGGGCTGGACGCCCTTGTTCTTGAACGCCGAGCCGCACAGCACCGGGTAGGCGGTGCGGTTCTTGACGATCGCGCGGATGCCCGTCTTGATCTGCTCGACGGTCAGCTCCTCGCCCGCGAGGTAGGCCTCCATGAGCTCGTCGTCGGTCTCGGCCACGGCCTCGACCAGCGCCTCGCGGTACTCGGCGGCCTTGTCGGCGAGGTCGGCCGGGATCTCCTCGACCGTGTAGTCCTCGCCCTTCTGGACCTCACCGCGCCAGGTCAGCGCGCGCATCTCGACCAGGTCGACGACGCCGATGAAGTCGCTCTCCGACCCGATCGGGATCTGGATCGGCAGCGGCTTCGCGCCGAGGCGCTCCTGGATCGTGCGCACGGTGAAGTAGAAGTCGGCGCCGAGCTTGTCCATCTTGTTGACGAAGCAGATGCGCGGGACGTCGTACTTGGTCGCCTGGCGCCAGACCTGCTCGGACTGGGGCTCGACGCCTTCCTTGCCGTCGAACACGGCAACGGCACCGTCGAGGACGCGGAGGTTGCGCTCCACCTCGACGGTGAAGTCGACGTGGCCCGGCGTGTCGATGATGTTGATCTGGTGGTTCTTCCAGAAGCAGGTCGTCGCGGCCGACGTGATCGTGATGCCGCGCTCCTGCTCCTGCTCCATCCAGTCCATCACCGCGGCGCCGTCGTGGACCTCGCCGATCTTGTAGCTGATCCCGGTGTAGAACAGGATCCGCTCGGTCGTCGTGGTCTTGCCCGCGTCGATGTGGGCCATGATCCCGATGTTGCGGACCTTGGCCAGGTCGGTGAGCACGTCCTGTGCCACGGGTGTCTTCCCCTGTCTTGAGCTAGCTGGTAGCAGGCTCACTAGGGCCGGGAGGCGCCAGGCGGGCTGTCCGGGAAGTCCTCCACGGACGGCCCGCCTGGCGGCACGTCACCAGCGGTAGTGGGCGAAGGCCTTGTTCGACTCGGCCATCTTGTGCGTGTCCTCGCGGCGCTTGACGCTCGCGCCCAGGCCGTTGCTCGCGTCGAGCAGCTCGTTCATCAGGCGCTCGATCATGGTCTTCTCACGGCGCTGCCGGGAGAAGGTGATCAGCCAGCGCAGCGCGAGCGTGGTCGAGCGGCCCGGCTTCACCTCGACGGGCACCTGGTAGGTGGCGCCACCGACGCGGCGGGACTTCACCTCGAGCGCCGGCTTGACGTTGTCCAGGGCGCGCTTGAGCGTGACGACGGGGTCGGTGCCCGTCTTGTCGCGGGCGCCTTCGAGGGCGCCGTACACGATCCGCTCGGCCACGGAGCGCTTGCCGTCGACCAGCACCTTGTTGATGAGCTGGGTCACCAGCGGAGAGCTGTAGACCGGGTCGGAGATCAGCGGCCGCTTCGGGGCCGGTCCCTTGCGGGGCATCAGCTCTTCTCCTTCTTCGCGCCGTACCGGCTGCGAGCCTGCTTGCGGTTCTTCACGCCCTGCGTGTCGAGGGAACCGCGAATGATCTTGTAACGGACACCCGGGAGGTCCTTCACACGACCGCCGCGCACGAGCACCATCGAGTGCTCCTGGAGGTTGTGGCCCTCACCGGGGATGTAAGCCGTGACCTCGATACCGCTCGTCAGCTTCACGCGGGCGACCTTGCGCAGCGCCGAGTTCGGCTTCTTGGGCGTGGTCGTGTAGACGCGGGTGCACACACCGCGCCGCTGCGGGCTGCCCTTGAGCGCCGCGGTCTTCTGCTTGGCGACCTTGTCCTGCCGGCCCTTGCGGACCAGCTGCTGGATCGTTGGCATACGCCGGCTGCTTCTTCCTTTACGTGCCCGCCGCGTGGGCGACGAGCCCTGTTTACCTGGTCCCTCTCTGCACCCGAGGTCGGGCGTGTCGCGGCCTTCGGCAGAACCGACGGCGCGACGCCGTCACCCCAGGTCCGCAGGCGACATCCCAGGATGCCCCTACGCGTGGAGGTCACCGCGGCCGGCTTTCCAGCACCACTGGCGCGTAGGCACGCGGAGCGGCCCGACATGGGTCGGGCACGAGTACCAAAGATACCCCGCCTGGTTCCCACGGGTCAAAACGGATCCGCGGCGGCAGCGGATCGAGCAGGGCGAACACCGGCCTGACCCCCATCAGAACACGGATGAGCGGCCCACGCCGGTTGCGGGAGCCGCGTTTTCACCCGATGGGGTGTGGGCCGGCCTGCATCGTGACATTGCTCACCGGGGACGCCCGGCACGTGTGCGGACCGCGCGTGACGACCTCGGACCGGGCCGGGTGCCGGTCACACTGGTCGGGTGAACTCCGATCTCATCGCGGGCATGGCGGCGCTGGTCGCCGCCGACGCCTCGCCCGAGGTGCTCGCGGTGCGCGGCGACGTGGTCGTGGTGCGGGTCGCGGACGTGGTGCTGAAGGCCCACGAACGCGGCACCGACCTCGCCGTGCTGACCGCGCGGCTCCGGCTGGCCGCCGACCCCCGGCTGGGGGACCTGCTGCTGGCGCCCCGCTCCGCGCCCGCGGTGGTGCTCGGCCGGGTCGTCACGGCGTGGCCGGTGGGGACGCCGGTGCCGCAGGCCGAGCCGGAGGACCTGCCGATGGAGGCCGCCGGGCGGATGCTGGCGGCGCTGCACCGGTTCGGCGCGGCGGACTTCGCGCCGCCCGTCCCCGCGGCGGGCGCACGGCCGCGGATGGAGCGGGCGGTGCGCGACCTGACGCTCGACACGCCCGCCGCGCACCTGGTCCGGCGCGCGTTCGCGACGCTGCCCGAGTTCGGTGACACCGGGACCACGCTCATCCACGGCGACTGGCACCTGGGGCAGCTGGTGTGGCGGGACGGGTACCGGCTGATCGACGTGGACGACCTGGGCGTGGGCGACCCGGCGTGGGACCTGGCCAGGCCCGCGGCCCTGCACGCGGCCGGGGTGCTCGACGCCGACGCGTGGGGCCGGCTGCTCGGGTCGTACCTAAAGGCCGGTGGCGCGGGCGTGCCGCCGGAGGATCCGTGGTCGGTGCTGGAGGCGCCGGCGCGCGCATTGGTCGTGCAGATGGCGGCGCGTGCCCTTTCCGCTGCGGAGCGCGACAACAAGGAGTTGAACGACGCCCAAGAAGCGCTGATCGACGCGTGCGGCCGGATCGTGTCGGCACACGAACCCATTCCGCGCGGCTAATATCGGGATCATCGCGTCAAGAGCAGGAGGCTCACACGATGCAGTGTCCCAAGTGTCATGCGAACATGCGCACCTTCGACCGCATGGGCGTGCACATCGAGCAGTGCGACGGCTGCCGCGGGGTCTTCCTCGACTACGGCGAGCTGGAGGCCATCACGCGGCTCGAGCAGCAGATGGCCCCTCCGCCGCCCCCGCCCGTCGCGCCTCCGGCTCAGGTCCACTACGTGCAGCAGCCGCCCCAGCCCGGCTGGGGCTACGGCGGCGGCCACCACTACGGCCACCGCAAGCACCGCGGCCTGGGCGGGTTGTTCTTCTCGTCCTGATCCCCGCAGCAGCGGCCCCGCACCCCCGGTGGGTGTGGGGCCGCTGTTGTCACTACCGAAAAACAGGGTGATACTCGGGAGTGACCCGAGGAGGCCCGACATGTCCGTCGCCACCGAGGCTGCGCGGATCCGCGACCTGTTCGACCGGATCGAGGAGATCGAGGAGGTCGCGTCGACCTTGTCGGAGGACGACGAGCGGCGGCGCAAGCTGCACGGCGTGGTGGCGAAGGCCCTGCGCCAGGCCCCGCCGGTGCGGCCCGTGGTGGCCGGGGAGCTGCTGGACCTGACCGAGAAGACGGTCAAGGCGTGGGCTCGGGAGGGCGTGCTGGCCGTCCACAGCCGGGAGCCCAGGCTGCTGCTGGACGCCGTGCGGCTGCACGAGGTGCTGCACGTCGTGGCGGACCTGAGGCGTGCCGGCAAGAACCGCGCGTTGCTGGACGAGGTGCACCGGCGGTTGAGCGACGCGGCTCTCCTCGACCGCGACGACCTGGCCACCAGCCTGGAGCAGATGCACCGCGGTGAAGGACGCGTGGTGCGCTGATCAAGGTCGTCGAGACACCGGTCGCGGCCGTCCAGGCCGCGGGCCTGCGCGGTGCCGCCCGGGTCGCCTACGACAGGTTCCTGGACGAGCTGTCGCACAGCGGCTGCCTGGCCCTCGGCTACCGCGTCACCGGTCCCGAACCCCTGCCCAGGCTGTGCGTGAAGCACCTGCGCGGCCCGGACCGCGTGGTCGTCGCCTTCCCCTCACCGAGCACGGCGTGGGTGCTGCTGGTCGGCCCGCACGACGACGACCCGGGCCGCGACCTCTACGAGATCCTGTACGAACTGGCCGGCGTCCGCCCCGGGTCGTGGGAGAAGCGCACCAAACCACCGTGCTGCGCGGACGCCACTCCCCCACTCGCGGACGCCGACCTGGTGGACGACCTCGTCGCCCGCGCCCGAACCCTGGCCAAATCCCGCCGCCGCCCCGCCTGACCGCGGGTGGAGGAATGAGCGCGCACGACCGCGCCGCCGTCGATCAGAGCGCGTTCACCCACGCAATTCGATCGGACCGGATCGCGCCGTTCGGGCTCTGCAACTTCCAGTCGGTGCCCCCCGCTGAAATTGCTCGGCCGACCGGACTGTTGTCGTAGGTCACCGTCGTGCACAGCGTGGCGCCGAGCGTGGAGTCGCCGGCCACGAGACGGGTGGTCGTGACCTTCAGCCCGTCGGCGCCCACGGTCTCCCCCGCCTGCGCCAGGGTGTCCTTCTCCGTCGCGCCGGGGAAAGCCGACTGCTGAGCTGCCTGAGTAGCGCCACCCGGAGAAACGACAGTGGGTTTGTCATCACCACCACGTGCCGGGCCCGGAGGCCGCGCTGGCGGCCGGGCCCGAGCAAGCGAAAGGCCCCCGGAGCGGGAGGCTCCGGGGGCCTTTCACATGACTAGCTGCTTCAGCGGTAGTCGCGGCCGAAGTCGTAGTCGTCCAGCGGGACCGCGGCGCCCGTGCCCGTGCCGAAGACGTCCGGCGTGTAGTAGCCGTCGTCGTAGCTCGGGATGGCGTACGCCGCCGCACGCGCTTCCTCGGTGGGCTGCACCTGGATGTTCCGGTACCGGTTGATGCCGGTGCCGGCCGGGATCAGCTTGCCGATGATCACGTTCTCCTTCAGGCCGATGAGCTTGTCCGAACGGCCGTTGATCGCGGCGTCCGTCAGGACCCTCGTCGTCTCCTGGAAGGAGGCCGCCGACAGCCACGAGTCCGTGGCCAGCGACGCCTTCGTGATGCCCATCAGCACCGGACGGCCGGCAGCGGGCTCGCCGCCCTCGGCCACCACGGCCCGGTTGCCCGACTCGAACTCCGCGCGCTCGACCAGCGAGCCCGGCAGGAACTCGGTCGCACCCGAGTCGATGATCGTCACCCGGCGCAGCATCTGCCGGACGATGACCTCGATGTGCTTGTCGTGGATCGCCACACCCTGGGCCCGGTAGACCTTCTGGACCTCCTGCACCAGGTGCAGCTGGGCCTCGCGGGGACCCATCACGCGCAGCACCTCGTGCGGGTCGGGCGTGCCCTCCAGCAGCTGCTGGCCCACGTGCACGTGGTCGCCGTCCTGCAGCGGACCGGTGGCCGTGTTCGCGAGCCGCTGACGCTTCGACAGCTTCTCGAAGATGATCTCCTCGGACCCGTCGTCCGGGATGAGGGTGATCTTCCAGAAGCGGTCGCCGTCCTCGATGCGCACCCGGCCGTCGACGTCCGCGATGGGCGCCTTGCCCTTCGGCACACGAGCCTCGAACAGCTCCTGCACACGGGGCAGACCGGTGGTGATGTCGTCACCGGCCACACCACCCTGGTGGAACGTGCGCATGGTCAGCTGCGTGCCGGGCTCACCGATGGACTGCGCGGCCACGATGCCGACGGCCTCACCGACGTCGACCAGCTTGCCGGTCGCCAT
Organism: Actinosynnema sp. NPDC023658; assembly: GCF_040639995.1. Taxonomy (NCBI): domain Bacteria; kingdom Bacillati; phylum Actinomycetota; class Actinomycetes; order Pseudonocardiales; family Pseudonocardiaceae; genus Actinosynnema; species Actinosynnema sp. NPDC023658. Next base: position 27,638 of record NZ_JBFAAX010000025.1, read on the forward strand.
CGAGCGGCCGTAGCAGGACGCGCACACACCGACCGCGGACTCGCAGGTCAGCACGGAGCGGACCTTGACCCTGGTCACGCCCGCCTCGACCAACGTCGCCAGCGCCGGGTCGCCCAGGTCGTCACCGCGGTTGAGCACGATGTTGCCACCGGCGTCGGTGATGTCCTCGGCGATGGTCCGCGCGTACACGCTGGTCTGCGCGAACTCGGCCAGCACGACCTTGTCGCCCTGCCGCTCACCGACCGTCATGTTCACGCCGCGGCTGGTGCCGCAGTCGACCTCGCGGATGATGACGTCCTGCGAGACGTCCACCAGACGACGGGTCAGGTAACCCGAGTCGGCGGTGCGCAGCGCGGTGTCGGCCAGACCCTTGCGGGCGCCGTGCGTGGCGATGAAGTACTCCAGCACCGACAAGCCCTCGCGGAACGAGTTCTTGATCGGCCGCGGGATGTACTCGCCCTTCGGGTTGGTCACCAGACCGCGCATGCCGGCGAGCGACCGGACCTGGGTCATGTTGCCCGCCGCCCCGGACGCCACGATCATGCGGATCGAGTTGTCCTCGGGGAAGTTGGCCTCCATGACCTCGGCAACCTCTTCGGTCGCCTTGGTCCACACCTTGACCAGCTCGTTGTTGCGCTCAGTGTGGGAGAGCTGACCGCGCTGGTAGCGCTTCTCGACCGCGTCCGCGAGCTTCTCGTACTCGTCCAGGATGCCCTGCTTGGCCTCCGGCACGAGCACGTCCGAGATCGCGACCGTGACGCCCGACCGGGTGGCCCAGTAGAAACCGGCGTCCTTCAGCTTGTCCAGCGTCCGGGCGACGGTGACCATCGGGTACCGCTCGGCCAGGTCGTTGATGATCGTGGCCTGCCGCTTCTTGGGCATGACCTCGTTGATGAACGGGTAGTCCTGCGGCAGGACCTCGTTGAACAGCACCCGACCCAGGGTGGTCTCGGCCAGCCACGGCTGACCGGGCTCCCAGCCCTCGGGCTCCTGGCCCTTGGGCGGGTTCTTGTCCGTGATCCGGATCTTGACCATCGACTGCAGGCCCAGGACCTTGCGGTCGAACGCCATCAGCGCCTCGGCGGGCGAGGAGTACGCCTGGCCCTGGCCGAGGTCGTTCTCCTTGAGCCGGGTCAGGTGGTACAGGCCGGTCACCATGTCCAGACGCGGCATGGCCAGCGGCTTGCCCGACGCGGGCGAGAGGATGTTGTTCGACGACAGCATCAGCACGCGGGCCTCGGCCTGCGCCTCGGCGGACAGCGGCAGGTGGACCGCCATCTGGTCACCGTCGAAGTCCGCGTTGAACGCCTCGCAGACCAGCGGGTGCAGCTGGATGGCCTTGCCCTCGACCAGCTGCGGCTCGAAGGCCTGGATGCCCAGCCGGTGCAGCGTGGGCGCGCGGTTCAGCAGCACGGGGTGCTCGGTGATGACCTCTTCGAGCACGTCCCACACGGCGGGGCGCGCGCGCTCCACCATCCGCTTGGCGGACTTGATGTTCTGCGCGTGGTTGAGGTCGACCAGCCGCTTCATCACGAACGGCTTGAACAGCTCCAGCGCCATCTGCTTGGGCAGGCCGCACTGGTGCAGCTTCAGCTGCGGGCCGACCACGATGACCGAACGGCCCGAGTAGTCGACGCGCTTGCCGAGCAGGTTCTGGCGGAACCGGCCCTGCTTGCCCTTGAGCAGGTCGGACAGCGACTTGAGCGGCCGGTTGCCCGGACCCGTCACCGGCCGGCCGCGGCGGCCGTTGTCGAACAGCGCGTCGACGGCCTCCTGCAGCATCCGCTTCTCGTTGTTGACGATGATCTCGGGGGCGCCGAGGTCGATCAGTCGCTTGAGGCGGTTGTTGCGGTTGATCACGCGGCGGTACAGGTCGTTCAGGTCGGACGTGGCGAAGCGGCCACCGTCGAGCTGCACCATCGGGCGCAGGTCCGGCGGGATGACCGGGACGCAGTCCAGGACCATGCCCTGCGGGTTGTTGCGGGTCGCCTGGAAGGCGGCCACGACCTTGAGCCGCTTGAGGGCGCGCAGCTTCTTCTGGCCCTTGCCGCTGCGGATGGTCTCGCGCAGCACGTCGGCCTCGGCGTCGACGTCGTAGTCACCCAGCAGCTTCTGGATGGCCTCCGCGCCCATGGCACCGGTGAAGTAGTCGCCGTAGCGGTCGTACAGCTCGCGGTACAGCATCTCGTCCGCGATCAGCTGGGCGCGCTCGAGCTTGGTGAAGGTGGACCAGATCTCGTCGAGCCGGTCCAGCTCGCGCTGGGCGCGGTCGCGGAGCTGGCGCATCTCGCGCTCGCCGCCCTCCTTGACCTTGCGGCGGACGTCGGACTTGGCGCCCTCGGCCTCCAGCTCGGCCAGGTCGGCTTCCAGCTTCTGCGCACGGGCCTCGACGTCGGCGTCACGCCGGTTCTCGACCCGCTTGCGCTCGACCTGCATCTCGTTCTCGAGCGTGGGCAGGTCGTTGTGGCGCAGCTCCGCGTTCACGCCGACGATGACGTAGGCCGCGAAGTAGATGATCTTCTCGAGGTCCTTGGGGGCCAGGTCGAGCAGGTAGCCCAACCGGCTGGGGACGCCCTTGAAGTACCAGATGTGCGTGACGGGTGCGGCCAGTTCGATGTGGCCCATCCGCTCGCGGCGCACCTTGGCGCGGGTCACCTCGACGCCGCAGCGCTCGCAGATGATGCCCTTGAAGCGGACGCGCTTGTACTTGCCGCAGTAGCACTCCCAGTCCCGGGTGGGACCGAAGATCTTCTCGCAGAACAAGCCGTCCTTCTCCGGCTTGAGCGTGCGGTAGTTGATGGTCTCGGGCTTCTTGACCTCGCCGAAGGACCACTGGCGGATGTCGTCCGCGGTCGCGAGACCGATGCGAAGCTCATCGAAGAAGTTGACGTCGAGCACGTCTACTCTCTTCCCCTTTTTGGTTCGGTGCTGCTTGGGGTGCTGGTGGCTGGGTCACCGAGGGGGTTGATCCCGACTCGCGAGGGGAACAACCCCCTCGATGACCGGCGAGGAACTAGTTGACGACGTCGTCCACGGACGGCGACTCGGACCGCGACAGGTTGATGCCGAGGTTCGCGGCCGCGCGTTCGAGGTCCTCGTCGTCGCCGTCGCGCATCTCGATCGCGGCGCCGTCCGAGGACAGCACCTCGACGTTGAGGCACAGCGACTGGAGCTCCTTGAGCAGCACCTTGAAGGACTCCGGGATACCCGGTTCCGGGATGTTCTCGCCCTTGACGATGGCCTCGTAGACCTTCACGCGGCCGAGCACGTCGTCGGACTTGATCGTGAGCAGTTCCTGGAGCGTGTACGCGGCGCCGTACGCCTGCATCGCCCAGCACTCCATCTCACCGAACCGCTGACCACCGAACTGCGCCTTACCACCCAGCGGCTGCTGCGTGATCATCGAGTACGGGCCGGTCGAGCGGGCGTGGATCTTGTCGTCGACCAGGTGCAGCAGCTTCAGGATGTACATGTAGCCGACCGACACCGGGAAGGGGTACGGCTCGCCGCTGCGCCCGTCGAAGAGCTGCGCCTTGCCGTTCTCCTTCACCATCCGCTCACCGTCGCGGTTCGGGATGGTCGAACCGAGCAGGCCCGTGATCTCGTCCTCGCGGGCGCCGTCGAAGACCGGCGTGGCCGTCTTCGTGCCGGGCTCGACGTGGTAGAGCTCCTCGGGCAGGTTCTTCGCCCAGTTCGCGTCGCCGTTGATGCTCCAGCCCTGCTTGGCGATCCACCCGAGGTGGGTCTCCAGCACCTGGCCGATGTTCATACGACGCGGCACGCCGTGCGTGTTCAGCACGATGTCGACCGGGGTGCCGTCCTCGAGGAACGGCATGTCCTCGACGGGGAGGATCTTGCCGATGACGCCCTTGTTGCCGTGGCGGCCGGCGAGCTTGTCGCCGTCCTGGATCTTGCGCTTCTGGGCGACGTAGACGCGGACCAGCTCGTTCACGCCGGGGGGCAGCTCGTCGTCGTCCTCGCGGCTGAACACGCGGATGCCGATGACCTTGCCGTACTCGCCGTGCGGCACCTTCAGCGACGTGTCGCGCACCTCGCGCGCCTTCTCACCGAAGATCGCGCGGAGCAGGCGCTCCTCCGGGGTCAGCTCGGTCTCGCCCTTGGGCGTGACCTTGCCGACCAGGATGTCGCCGGGCTGGACCTCGGCGCCGATGCGGATGATGCCGCGCTCGTCGAGGTCGGCCAGGACCTCCTCGGAGACGTTCGGGATGTCCCGGGTGATCTCCTCGGCGCCCAGCTTGGTGTCCCGCGCGTCGATCTCGTGCTCCTCGATGTGGATCGAGGTCAGGACGTCGTCCTGCACGAGGCGCTGCGACAGGATGATCGCGTCCTCGTAGTTGTGGCCCTCCCACGGCATGATCGCGACGAGCAGGTTCTTGCCCAGCGCCATCTCGCCGTTCTCGGTGCACGGACCGTCGGCCAGGACCTGGCCCTCCTGCACCCGGTCGCCCTCGTTCACGATGGGCTTCTGGTTGATGCAGGTGCCCTGGTTGGACCGGCGGAACTTGTGCAGGCCGTAGGTCTGCCGCGAGCCGTCGTCGGCCATGACCGTGACGTAGTCGGCGGAGATCTCCTCGACCACACCGGTCTTCTTGGCCACCACGACGTCACCGGCGTCGACCGCGGCGCGCAGCTCCATGCCGGTGCCGACCAGCGGGGACTCGCTGCGCAGCAGCGGCACCGCCTGGCGCTGCATGTTCGCGCCCATCAGGGCGCGGTTCGCGTCGTCGTGCTCGAGGAACGGGATCATCGCGGTCGCGGCCGACACCATCTGCCGCGGCGAGACGTCCATGTAGTCCACGTCGGACGGGTCGATCTGCTCGACCTCGCCGCCCTTCTTGCGGACCAGGACCTTCTCCTCGAGGAAGTTGCCCTCCTCGTCGATCTTGGCGTTGGCCTGCGCCTTGACGTAGCGGTCCTCTTCGTCGGCCGTCAGGTAGTCGATCTGGTCGGTGACCCGGCCGTCGACGACCTTGCGGTACGGCGTCTCGATGAAGCCGAACGGGTTGACCCGCCCGTAGGAGGACAGCGAGCCGATCAGGCCGATGTTCGGGCCTTCCGGCGTCTCGATCGGGCACATGCGGCCGTAGTGCGACGGGTGGACGTCGCGGACCTCCATGCCGGCGCGCTCACGCGACAGACCACCCGGACCCAGCGCCGACAGGCGGCGCTTGTGGGTCAGGCCCGCGAGCGGGTTCGTCTGGTCCATGAACTGCGACAGCTGGGACGTGCCGAAGAACTCCTTGATCGCCGCCACCACCGGGCGGATGTTGATCAGGGTCTGCGGCGTGATGGCCTCGACGTCCTGGGTCGTCATGCGCTCGCGGACGACGCGCTCCATGCGGGACAGACCGACCCGGATCTGGTTCTGGATCAGCTCGCCGACGGTGCGCAGGCGGCGGTTGCCGAAGTGGTCGATGTCGTCGACCTCGACGGGCACCTCGACGTCGCCGGGCTGCATCGACGTCTCACCGGCGTGCAGGCGGACCAGGTACTCGATCGTCGTGACGATGTCGTCCTCGGTCAGCACGCCCGTGGTGATCGGGGTGCTCAGGCCCAGCTTCTTGTTGACCTTGTACCGGCCGACCTTGGCCAGGTCGTAGCGCTTGTCCTTGAAGAACAGGTTCTCCAGCAGCGCCTGCGCGGACTCCTTCGTCGGCGGCTCGCCCGGACGCAGCTTGCGGTAGATGTCGAGCAACGCCTCGTCGGTGCCCGCGGTGTGGTCCTTCTCCAGCGTCGTCAGCAGCGTCTCGCTGAACGAGAAGCGCTCGCGGATCTGCTCGGTGCTCCAACCCAGGGCCTTCAGCAGCACGGTCACCGGCTGGCGGCGCTTGCGGTCGATGCGGACACCGACGGTGTCGCGCTTGTCCACGTCGAACTCCAGCCAAGCACCCCGGGACGGGATGATCTTGACGCTGAAGACGTCCTTGTCGGTCGTCTTGTCGATCGCGGTGTCGTAGTAGACACCCGGCGAGCGGACGAGCTGGGAGACCACGACCCGCTCGGTGCCGTTGATGATGAACGTGCCCTTGTCGGTCATCATCGGGAAGTCACCCATGAACACCGTCTGGCTCTTGATCTCGCCAGTGGTGTGGTTGGTGAACTCCGCCGTGACGAACAACGGGGCGGCGTACGTCATGTCCTTGTCCTTGCACTCCTCGGTCGAGGCCTTGACCTCGTCGAAGCGCGGGTCGGAGAAGGAGAGCGACATCGAGCCGGAGAAGTCCTCGATCGGGGAGATCTCGTTCAAGACCTCCTCGAGGCCGCCCGTCGGCGCCTCGTCACCTTCGTCGACGCGGCGCTGGAACCACGCCTCGTCGCCGGTGAGCCATTCGAACGACTGGATCTGCAGGTCGAGCAGGTTGGGCGTCTGAAGCGGTTCGTGGATCTTCGCGAAAGAGACTCGCTTCGGCGCTCCGGGAATCCCCGACGTGGAGTTGGTCGCAGCAGTGGCCTTGGTCGCGCGAGAGATCGCCAAGATGCGTCCTTCCAGGGACAGGTAGCTGGCTAGTCAGCGGAACTAGCACGGCTGTCAAGGGTGCGGCGATGCCCGGCAATCCAGCTCTCGGCGAAGGGCAAACGGAAAGAGGGCAGCGCAAAGGAGCAGTCTAGCCACGCGCGCGGCAACTGTCGAGAGGCACCTGGAAGGACCTTTCTCGTGCTCACCGACAGAGTGACCCCGCTGACGCTCACAGTCAAGATGCCACGCGGCGATCACTCCACTGGCGCAAGGCGCGATAACGGGGAGTTACCGCTGTGACCTGCGAAAATACATGGACGTGAGCCGGGGTGAACCTTTGGCGGGTGTCGTGTCCACGAAGGGAGATGGTGTCGGCTCCCCTCGGTCACCCTCGAAAATTGTGGCGCAGATCACGTTGCACAGGGGCTTGAAACCGGATCTCAGGTCCTGAGTGGACGACCCGCGGGGCCGTCCGGCGGCCGCCCCGTCAGCACTTGGCGGTCTCGGCCGCCTGGTCGCCGCTCTGGCCGAACATCTCCATGTTGTCGACCTTCCACCGGCCGTCGACCTTCTGCGCGCCGGCCCGCATCATCGCGATGCCGCCGCCGCTCTGGTTGTCGGTGGTGCGGGTGGTGACCTGGTCGAGGAAGAGCAGCACGGTGGCGCGGTCGCCCTCGAGCGAGGTCACGCCGCTGGACACGGCCTTCACCGTGACCACCAGCTTCTGCTCGGGCGCGAGCGTGCGCACGGGGCCGAAGATCGCGTTGTACTGGCACTTGGCCTTGCCGATGAGCAGCTCGTTCGCCGCCTTCTCGGTGGCGGAGACGTCGGCGAAGTTGTAGGAGAAGGCCTTCTCGACCGCCTCGCGGGTCTGCCCGGCGACCTCGGTCGTGCCCGCGCTGTCCACCAGCGCCTCGTTGTAGTGCACCTCGCCGGCCCGCGCCTGGAACCACGCGCCCAGCCCGACCAGCAGCGCGGCCAGCACGACCAGGGCGATGGGCAGCACCAGGCCGGACTTGGTGGACCGCGCCGCGTCGTCGTCGGCGTCGTGGTCGGCGTCGGACCGGGCGTGCTTCGGCCCGTCGTCGGTCAGCACGCTCGCCGCGACGGCCTCGCCGTCGCGCTTGCGGCGGC
>NZ_JBFAAX010000026.1:0-34825 GCF_040639995.1 Actinosynnema sp. NPDC023658
CCTCCCTACAGGACGCGTGTGCCCTCCGTTCGCGTACCCCTTGTTGACCGCTCAGGACGCCCGGCCCGTGTCGTGAGCGTTCAACTCGGGCGTTCCGAACGTAGGACACGGGTGACGCGGACGTAGGACACGCAGGAGCACAGGGGCGGCTCGCGGGGTCACCAGCCCTCGGGTGGCTCCACGAACGCCTTGCCCACGTCACGGGTCAACGCCAACGCCCGGCGCACCCACTTCCCGCTCGCACCCGACATGCCGCACGTCGGCGTCGGCACGGCGTGCGTCCCCAGGATCGAACGCGGGAACCCCAGCCGGTCCACGAGGTCCAGCGCGGGCTGCGCCAACGACTGCAGCGTGCGCGGCGCGGTCGGGTCGGTGCTCGGCGTCAGACCCAGGAACAGCTGGGTCTTCTCCTCCCACGCCTCACCGACCTGGTCCCACATCGACTCGTCCAGCGCCGTGAGGTCGAACGACACCGCCCGCGCGCCCGCCTGGCGGATCAGCGTGATCGGCGGCTTCGGCGCGCAGCAGTGCACGACCACGTCCGCGTCCACGCCGTCGATCACGGTCTGCAGCACGGCCCGCGCGTCCGGTTCCGGCACGGCGGCGACCGTGCCGAGCTTGGACGGCGTGGGCAGCAGGCCCTGGAGCACGGCGGGCAGCCCCGGTTCGTCCAGCTGCAGCACGATCGTGGCGCCGGTGCGCTTGGCGACCTCCGCGATGTGCCGGTTGAGGCCTTCGACCAGGGACTCGGTGAACTCGCGCAGCGCGCCCTTGTCGGTGAGCACGCGGTGGCCGCGCGCCAGTTCGACGCTCGCGGTGAGCGTCCACGGCCCGACGGCCTGCACCTTCACCACCGGCGGCGGCGCGGGCTCGGCCACTTCCTCGAACGCGTCCAGGTCGCGGCGCATCAGGTCCACCGCGCGCCGGTGGTCCCGACCGGGGTGCGCGGCGGTCCGGTAGCCGGACGGGACCACCTCCACCGGCAGGTCGACCAGGAGCGCGGCGGTGCGGCCGATCATGTCCGCGCCGACGCCCCGCGCGGGCAGTTCGGGCAGGTGGGGCAGGTCGGGGAGTTCGCCGAGAACGATCCTGGCGGCCTCCAGCGGGTCGGTTCCGGGTAGCGAGCCGATGCCGGTTGCGGCGCCGGCGGACCAAGGGAGGGCATCCACCCGCACAGTGTCCCACCGCGGCCGTTCGACCGTTCGGATCCGAAAAGGTCTAGACCCATTGACGAGGTGGTCCAGTCCACCTACGGTCACCTTGTCGGTGCCGACAGTGGCCAAGGGGCACCGCCACGACGTGGTGTGGGGGCGTGCCGCGCCCCGCGCTCCCGCACCACTCCCACCCCGTTCCCCCTGCACGGGAGTAGGTACCGATGTCCCACAAGCGCACGAGCCTGGCCGTCCTGGCGGCGGGCGTCACCGCGGTCCTGACCGCCGGTCTGCTGCTGGCCGCCCCCGCGGGCGCCGCGCCGACGCCGACCGCCGTCTTCACCCAGGACTCGTCCTGGGGTTCGGGCTACCAGGGCAAGTTCACCGTCACCGCCGGGTCCGGCGCGGTCTCCGGGTGGAAGGTCGAGTTCGACCTGCCGTCCGGCACCACGCCCGGTTCGTACTGGGACGCCACGTTGACCAGCAGCGGCTCGCACCACACGTTCGCCAACCGCGAGTACAACGGCAGCCTCGCGCCCGGCGCGTCCACGTCGTTCGGGTTCCTGGTGAACGGCACCGGCCTGCCCGCCAACTGCAAGCTCAACGGTCAACCCTGCACCGGCGGCACCACGACGACAACGACAACGACCACAACCACCACCACGACGACTACGAGCACGACCACCACGACTACGGACCAACCGCCCCTTCCGGGCAGCCTGAAGTCCGCGCCGTACGTGGACATCACCATGCCGACGCCGTCGCTGGAGTCGGTCGCCCGCGCCACCGGCCAGAAGGTGTTCACGCTGGCGTTCGCGCTCGCGGACAGCAGCGGCTGCAACCCGTCGTGGGGCGGCACGATCCCGTTGAACGACAGCCGGATCGTCAACGACGTGCGCGCGCTGAAGGCGCTGGGCGGTGACGTGATCGTGGCGACCGGCGGCGCGGCCGGGCCGTACCTGGAGTACTCCTGCTCCACCGCCGACGCGCTGCTCGCGGCGTACAAGAAGGTGCTCGACGCGGTCGGCAGCAACCACCTGGACGTGGACGTCGAGGCGTCCATCCCGCACGACCTGGTCAACACGGCGTTGAAGCGCCTGCAGACCGAGCGCGGCACGGCGATCAGCTACACGATGCGGGTGCAGGGCGACGACTACGGCATGGACCCGTACTCGGTGCAGATCCTGCAGAACGCAGCGGCCAAGGGCCTGACCGTGCTGGTGAACCCCATGACCATGGAGTTCGGCTCGTCGCGCGCGGACTGGGGTGACGCCGTCATCGCCGCCGCCGAGAGCAGCCTGCGGCAGATGAAGCAGATCTGGCCCGCGAAGTCGGACGCCGAGCTGAAGCGGCTGCTCGGCGTGACCCCGATGATCGGCCGGAACTACAACGGCAAGATCTTCACCCAGACGCACGCCCGCAAGCTGGTGGCGTGGGCGAACACGAACCGGATCGGCCTGTTGGGCTTCTGGTCGGCCGGCAGGGACAACGGCGGCTGCCCGGGCGGCGGCATCTCCCCGACGTGCAGCAGCATCAGCCAGACCCAGTACGAGTTCACGAACATCTTCAAGGGCTTCACGGCCTAGCCCAGCAGGATCAGCACGCCGATCACGATCAGCACCACCGGCAGCAGCACGTGACCCCAGCGGCTCAGGGCTTGGGCGATGACGGGGCGGGTCGCGAAGTAGCGGCCCGCACCGCACCAGACCGCCACCAGGACCAGGAAGACGATCACGTACTTGGTGATGCCGGTGGTGGCGAAGACCGGGACGTAGACGCCGACGTTGTCGCCGCCGTTCGCGAACGTCACGGCGGCGACGCCGAGGGCTCCGGTCGCCGCGGGCGGTGAGTCGTCTCCCCCTCGCCACGCCTGCCACGCCGCCTTCACGCCCAGGGCCAGCGGCAGGAGGCCCAGCCACGGGAGCACGGGCGGCGGGAGGAGGGTCGCGCCCAGGGCGGCGGCCACGGCGACCACCAGGATGCCGACGAACCCCAGGTACTGGCCGAGCACGACCCTGACCGGTGGCACGCCCTGCGCGAAGAACAACGCCAGCAGCACGATGTCGTCCACGTTCGTCACCGCGAACAGCCCGACCGCGCGGATGATGTCCAGCACCACCGAACCTTAAGGTGCGGGGATGGACGGACCCGCGGAGATGCTCGCCAACGACGCCGCGTCGACCGCGCTCGGCATCCGGGCGCTCGAACTCGGTGACGGCACGGCCCGCCTCACCATGACGATCACCGACCGGATGGTCAACGGGCACGGCATCGGGCACGGCGGGTACGTGTTCCTGCTGGCCGACACGGCCTTCGCCTGCGCGTGCAACCGGCCCGGCTCGGTGACCGTGGCGGCGCAGGCGGAGATCGACTTCATCGCCCCCGTGCACGCGGGCGACGAGCTGGTGGCCGAGGCGGTCGAACGGGTGCGGTTCGGGCGCAGCGGGATCTACGACATCACCGTCCGCCGGGGCGGGCAGGTGGTGGCCGAGTTCCGCGGTCGCAGCCGCACCCTCAGGTCGGACGGCGCGGAACCGGCACCCGAGGTGCCCTGACCGGCAGCACCGCGCAGCACCGGCACCGAGGTGATCGCGGGGTTGCACGGGCTGGGACGATGTGGCTCATGCCGGTCGAGCTGACGCTCCACAAGGTCGACGAAGAGGTCGGACGCGGCGACCTGGCCAGCGTGCTGCGCGCGCGGCAGCGGCTGGTCGGGCTGGTCACGAGCTACCCGGACCGGCTGGACCTGCGGGAACGGCTGGCGCAGGTGTACCGGCTGCTCGGTGACGCGGCGCAGGCCGGGCGCTGGACCTACCTGTCCGAGGTGCGCGACGAGGCGGAGGTGGCGGCGTTCGAACGCGCCTACCGCACCCCGTTGGCCCGGCTGGAGGCGATGAACTGGGTCAGCGGCGAGGCGGGTGCGGCGACCGGGACCGCGCGGCAGCGGCTGGTGGCCCTGCAGGCGGCGGCGAACGACCAGCTGCGGGCGGACCTGGCGGTCGTCGACGACCGCGACTCGTCGTGGCGGACGAACGTGCTGGTGCTGATCGGCCTGGTGCTCGTGCTGCTGTGCTTCGTGGTGGGCGCGGTGACGCTGGTCATGTGGGTCTACAGGTGGGTCGCCGGGTGAGCGCATCCTGGACGCATGACCCCCGATGTCGCCGCCGCCGCTGAACGCCTCCGCCCGCACGTCCGCCGCACCCCGTCCTGGCGCACCGAGGTGGACGGCCGCCCGGTCGTGTTCAAGCTCGAACACCTCCAGCTCACCGGGTCGTTCAAGCTGCGCGGCGCGCTGAACGCCCTGCTCACCGCCGGGTCGCCGGACCGCGTGGTCACGGCGTCCGGCGGCAACCACGGCCTCGGCGTGGCGCAGGCCGCGCAGCTGCTCGGGGTGCAGGCCACGGTGTTCGTGCCGGTGAGCGCGCCGGAGGGCAAGGTGCGGCGGATCGAGGCGGCGGGCGCGAAGCTGATCCGGCACGGCGACACGTACGCGGAGGCGGTGCTCGCGGCCCGGCGGACGCCCGGCTTCTACGTCGAGGCCTACAACGACCCGATCGTCATCGCGGGTCAGGGCACGGTCGCGGCCGAGGTGGTCGCGGACGTGCCGGAGGTGGACGTCATCGCGGTCGCCGTCGGCGGCGGCGGGTTGGCCGCGGGCACGGCGCTGGCCTCGGGACGGCCGACGGTCGCGGTGGAGCCGGAGCGGTGCTGCGCGCTGCACCACGCGCTCGTGGCGGGCGAGCCGGTCGACGCCGAGGTGGACTCGGTGTCCGCGTCCGCGCTGGGCGCCACCAGGGTGGGCGAGGTCCCGTTCGGGGTCCTGAGCTCGCACCCGGTCACGTCGGTGCTCGTGTCGGACGCCGAGACGCTGTCCGCCCGCGACCGGCTGTGGGAGGAGTTCCGGCTGGCCGTCGAACCGGCGGCGGCCGTGCCGTTCGCCGCCTGGCTGGCCGGGGAGGTGCCCGGCGAGCTGCCGTGCGTCGTGCTGTGCGGCGCGAACACCGACTGGACGCCCTGATTACGGTCCCGGGCGTACGTCGGGGAGCCGCTCTGCGCCCGACGCCGTGACCCGTCCGGACGACCACCATCAGGTCGCATGACCTCGACTCGCCTCGCCTACCGGGTGGCCGCGCTGCTGTTCGCGTCCGGCCTGTTCCACCTGCTGGTCTTCGCCGTGGACGGCGGGCCGTGGGAAGGGCCGGTGTCGTGGCGCAAGCCGGTCACGTTCGGCCTGTCCTTCGGCCTCACGCTGGCCACCTACGCCTGGGTCGGGGCGCGGCTGCGGCTGCGCGCCGGCTGGGTGCGGCTGTTCACCGCCGCGTGCACGACCGAGGTGGCGCTGATCGGCCTCCAGGCGTGGCGGCGGGTGCCGTCGCACTTCAACGAGGCCACGACGTTCGACACGGTGGTCACCCGCGTCCTCACCGTCGGCGGCGTCACGCTGGTCGTGTCGGTGGTCGCGCTGGTCGTCGCCGCGTTCCGGGCCCGCCACCTCGCGCCCGACATGCGGCTCGCGGTGCGGGTCGGCACGGCGACGCTGGCCGTGGCGGCGGTGTCCGGCGGCCTGATGGTCGCCGAGCGCGGCGGCTCGTGGAAGCTCTCGCACGGCGTGGCGATGCACGGCGTGCTGGTGCTGCCCGCGCTGGCCTGGGCGTTGAGCTTCACGACGTGGTCCGAGCGCGAGCGCACCCGGACCGTCGCCCTGGCCTCGGCCGGCTACGCCGCCCTCATCGCCGCCGCCGCGGCCTACAACGCCCTGGCCTGACCCCTCGGCGGGGTCCGGCCGGGTGCCACGACGCGCGCCGAGGGGGTCAGCGGCACCCCGTGACGCGGTGCGGCGAACCGACGGCCCGCTCCTGCTCGACGCGGGCCTGCGGCGGCACCTCGACCTCGCGGGCGAGCGCCGGGTCGAGCCGCTCCACCCGTTCGACCATGGTCTCCACCTGGGCGATCAGGTCGGCCCACTCGGGCCGGTGGAGGCGCTCCCGCACCACCCAGCGCAGCGTGCGGACCTCCGCGCGCAGCCGCTCGAACTGCTCCTCGTCGAGACGTTGCGCGGACGGGTGGTCGAGCTTGCTCGAGAGCACCCTCACCCGGGTCCCGATGTCCACCAGCGACCTCCGGTGTCGTGCGTTGTCATACGGCACGCACGCAGTGTCGCAGGCGGGACCGACAAAAGACGAAGCCCGAGCTCACCGGGTCGAGCTGATCGTGGCGCTGGCGAGCACCAGATCGCCCGCCGCCGCGTCCTCCCGGTACACCGCGACCGCCTGACCTGGGGCGACGCCGCTCAACGGCTCGCGCAGGCGGACCAGCAGCTCTCCGTCGACGACTTCGGCCACCGCGGGCGCCAGACCGCCGTGCGCGCGGACCTGCGCCACGCACTCCACCGGACCGTCGAACGTGATCCTGGTCACGGGCCGTCGGGCGACGATCTCGGTGACGGCCAGCTTCTCCGCCGAGCCGACCCGGACCGTGCCGCTCACCGGCTCCAGCGACAGCACGTACCGCGGCCTGCCGTCGGGCGCGGGCGCGTCGATGCCCAGGCCCTTGCGCTGGCCCACGGTGAACTCGTGCACGCCCACGTGCCGCCCGAGCACCGCGCCGGTCTCGTCGTCGACCAGGACGCCGGGCTGCTCACCGAGCTTGCGGGTGAGGAAGCCGCGGGTGTCGCCGTCGGGGATGAAGCAGATGTCGTGGCTGTCCGGCTTGTCCGCGACCTGGAGGCCGCGCTCGGCGGCCTCGGCGCGCACCTGCGCCTTGGTCGAGTCGCCCAGGGGGAACATCGCGTGCGCGAGCTGCTCCCGGGTCAACGACGCCAGCACGTAGGACTGGTCCTTGCCGTCGTCGGCCGAGCGGCGCAGCTCGATCACGCCGTCCACAGTGGACAGCCGGGCGTAGTGCCCGGTGCACACCGCGTCGAAGCCGAGCGCGACCGCCTTGTCCAGCAGCGCCTCGAACTTGATCTTCTCGTTGCACCGCAGGCAGGGGTTGGGCGTGCGACCGGCCGCGTACTCGGCCACGAACTCGTCCACGACCTCCTCGGTGAACCGCTCCGCGAAGTCCCACACGTAGAACGGGATGCCGAGCACGTCCGCCGCGCGCCGCGCGTCCCGGGCGTCCTCGATCGTGCAGCAGCCGCGCGCGCCGGTGCGCAACGTGCCGGGCTTGGCCGACAGCGCCAGGTGCACGCCGGTCACCTCGTGCCCCGCCGCCACCGCCCGCGCCGCAGCCACGGCGGAATCCACCCCGCCGCTCATCGCCGCCAGCACCCGCATGCCCGTCACACCTCCGCCGTCGCCTTGCCCGCAAGCCGCTTCAACCCCGCGATGCCCGCCGTGCGGGCGCGTTCGACCACCGGGCCGATCACCTCGGCCAGCTCCCGCACGTCCGCCTCCGTGGAGGTGTGGCCGAGCGAGAACCGCAGCGACCCGCGCGCCAGCACCGGGTCGACCTTCATGGCCAGCAGCACGTGGCTGGGCTGCGCCACGCCCGCCGTGCAGGCCGAGCCGGTGGAGCACTCGACGCCCTTGGCGTCCAGCAGCATCAGCAGGCTGTCGCCCTCGCAGCCGGGGAAGGTCAGGTGCGCGTTGCCGGGCAGCCGGTGCACCGGGTCGCCGTTCACCGCCACGTCCGGCACCACCCGCCGCACCTCCGCGACCAGCTCGTCGCGCAGGGCGGCGAGCCCGGCGGCGCTCTCGACCCGGTGGTCCACCGCGTGCCGCACCGCCGCGGCCAGGCCGACGATCGACGGCACGTCCAACGTGCCGGACCGCACTTCCCGCTCCTGCCCGCCGCCGTGCAGCAGGGGCGTCGTGGTCACGTCGCGGCCGAGCAGCAGGACGCCGACGCCGTAGGGGCCGCCGAGCTTGTGCCCGGTCAGCGTCAGCGCCGACGCGCCCGAGTCGGTGAAGTCGACCGGCACCGCGCCCACGGCCTGCACCGCGTCGGTGTGGAACGGCACCCCGCGCTCGGCGGCCAGGGCGGCCAGCTCGTGCACCGGGTTGATCGTGCCGACCTCGTTGTTGGCCCACATCGTGGTGACCAGGGCGACGTCGTCGTCCAGCGCGTCGCGCAGCGCCTCGGCCCGGATCCGGCCGAGCCCGTCGGGCTCCAGCCAGGTGACCTCGGCGCCCTCGTGCTCCACCAGCCACTGCACCGCGTCCAGCACGGCGTGGTGCTCCACCGACGACGCCACCACCCGGCGGCGCCGGGACGTGCGGCGGGCCCAGTAGACGCCCTTGACCGCGAGGTTGTCGCTCTCCGTGCCGCCGCTGGTGAACAGCACCTCGGAGGGCCGCGCGCCGAGGGCGTCCGCGATGTCCTCCCGGGCCTCCTCGACCGCACGCCGCGCCCGCCTGCCCGAGGTGTGCAACGACGAGGCGTTGCCCGTGGTGGACAACGCCCGGGTCATCGCCTCGATCGCCTCGGGGAGCATGGGGGTCGTGGCGGCGTGGTCGAAGTAGGCCATCAGCGCTCCAGGGTAGCCCGGCCCAGCCGTCCCGCGAGCACCGCACCGAGCACCGAGACGCCCGCCATCAGCAGGTCGAACGGCACCACGGCGGCCGTCGGCGCGGCGGCCGACGCGAACGTGGTGACCAGCACACCGCCCAGACCGACCAGCAGCGCCGAGCCCAGCATGTCGCTGATCTGCAGGGCCGAGGAGTTGAACCCCCGATCCACCTCGGACGACGCGCCCAGGGTGAGCACGCTCAGACTCGACATGGCCAACCCCATCCCGGCTCCGGCGACCGCCCACAGCACCGGGGTGGCCCACGCCGGGCCCCACGACGGTGCGATGAGCGTCACTCCGGAAATACCCACCGCGTTGAGCACGAACCCCAGGCGCACGAGCTTCTCGCGCGGGATGTCCGGCTTGCGCGACTGCCACCAGGCGGCGCTGGACCAGCCCAGCGCGCTCAGCGTGAGCGGGATGCCGGCGGCGATGGCCGAGTAGCCGTGCACGGCGGTCAGGGTCAGCGGGATGAACGCCTCGGCCGCGAAGAACGAGCCCGCCAGCAGGGCGCGGGCCAGGATCGTCACCGGCAGGCCGCGGCGGGCGGTGAGCGTGCCCTTGGGCAGCAGCACGCGCAGCGCGGGCGCCAGCACGACCAGCCCGGCCAGGCCGATCAGCAGGTCGACCCCGCTCGGGTGCTGCGCGGCCCAGCTCAGCGCCGCGACGCCGAAGCCGGCGCCCAACGCCGCCAGTGGCAGCCCGCGCCGGGTGTTCCGGTCGGGCGTGTGCGGCGGCAGGTTCCGCAGCACGGGCACCAGCAGCAGGACGCCCACCAGCACGAACGGCGCCAGCCCCAGGAACACCCACCGCCAGCCCACGGTCTCGGTCAGCCACCCGGCCAGCGCCGGTCCCACCAGCGACGGCACCACCCACGCCGACGCCAGCAGGCCGAACACCGCGGGCCGGTCCCGCTCCGGGTAGACCAGGCCGATCAGGACGTAGACCGCGACCACCTGCGCGCCGCCGCCGATGCCCTGCAGCACGCGGCCGAGGAGCAGTTGCGGCATGTCGTGGGCCAGCCCGGCGACGATCAGGCCGACCAGGAACAGCGCCGGGCCCGCCAACAGCGACGGCCGCGGCCCGCGCAGGTCGCTCAACCGCCCGGACAGCACGGTCGCGACCACGCTGGCGGCGAGGAACGCCAGGAACGGCCACGCGTAGAGGTCGTTGCCGCCCAGGTCCGCGACCATGCGCGGCATCGCCGTGCTGACGCCCATGTTCTCGAACGCGAGCAACGTGACGAGCAGGATGATCCCGACCGTCGGGCCCCGCCGTTCGGGCGTCCACAGGTTGCTCTTGGCGGGGGTCTCCGATGTCGTCGTCACGGGTCAATGGTTCAACCTCCACGGGGGTGGAGGTCAAGGCAATATGACGCAGTCCCGGGACGGGTCTCCGCTGCTCCGGCGCGTGACGTCCCCGTGGCGCGGACGGCCGACGCACCGGAGGCCACCAACGGCGCACGCGGCCGTTCAGGCGACCCGGGCGGCGTGCCGGAGCGGCGAGGGCACCTCGACCGACCCGTGCGCCACCCGCTCGGACTCCCGCTGCACGAGCGCCGCCAGCTCACGGCGGGTCGACGCGCGGCCCGGCGCGACCTCGTCCAGCACGTGCACCTCCACCACGAGCCCGCGCGACCGCAGCACCCGCCGCACCGAGTCGACCAACGTGTCGGAGCCGACGAACGCGGGCCTGGTGGACGTCCCCGAGCCCTGCGAGTACCGCAGCACGACCGGCCGCACGGGCACGCCGGCGTCCAGCGCGGCCTGGAACAACGCCGGCCGGTAGCGCCCGGACGCCACCCCGCACCACGTCGTGCCCTCCGCGTGGATGCCGACCGCCGCGCCGTCCCGCAGGGCCGCGGCCAGCTCGGCCACCGTCCCGGGCAGCAGCGACAGCCGTTCCCGGTCCAGGTACACCGTGCGGGCGGCGGTGATCAGCGGGCCGAGCACCGGCCAGTCCCGGATGTCCCGCTTGGCCACCAGCCGGATCGGCTGCACGGCGTCGATCGCCAGCTCGTCCAACCAGGACACGTGGTTGGACACCACCAGCACGCCACGTCCCGGGTTCGCCTGGAACACCGGCCCGACCACCCGCAACCGCACCCCGAACGCCCGCAGCAGCGCCCGGAACCACTGCCGGAGCAGCACCGCACGCGCCCGACCGCGGACGCAGAGGACGCCCAGGACCACGAGGACGCCGGACACCACCACCACCGACGCCGCCACCAGCCGCCACGCCGCCCGGACCGCGCCGACGGACGCCGTCGAGTGGTCGACGCAGCCGTCACCGCAGGGCGACGAGGGCATCCACGCGTGCTTGCCGGTCACGCCGTCTCCCCCAGGAAGAACTTCAGGTACCGCTGGTCCACCCGGTCCATGCCGAGCAGCACCGGCAGGTCCACCACGCCGAAGTCGTCGTCCAGCGCGGGCGGTCCGCAGACCCACGCGCCCAACCGCAGGTAGCCCTTCAGCAACGGCGGCAGCACGGTTCGGTCCGGCCGCCGCACCGAGTCGACCTCCCACGGCCGCAACGGCGTCACGCGGTACTCCCCGGGCGCGAGGTGCTTGGCCCGCACGGCGTCCCACACGCCCGCCGCGAACGACCCGCCGTCGTGCAGCGGCACGGACGCGCAGCCGATCAGCCACGAGTGCCCGGACAGCAGCATGTACCGGGCGATCCCGGCCCACACCAGCGACACCACGGCGCCGTTGCGGTGGTCGGGGTGCACGCACGACCGCCCGGTCTCCACCAGCGACGGCCTCAGCGCGTCCAGGGCGGACAGGTCGAACTCGCCGTCGGAGTACAGCCGCCCGGCCTCGGCGGCGCGCTCGGGCGGGAGCATCCGGTAGGTGCCGACGATGTCGCCGGTGCGGTCGTCGCGCACGACCAGGTGGTCGCAGAACGGGTCGAAGTCGTCCACGTCGTGCCCCGGCACGGAGGTGTGCAGCACGGCGCCCATCTCGGCGCCGAACACCTGGTGCCTCAGCCGCTGCGCGGCCACGACCTCGTCGCCGTCGCGCGCGACCAGCAGGGAGTAGCGCGGCGCGTCGGAAGCGGCGTCACCGGTGCTGACAAGCAGTTGCGGCTGCGTCATGGCACTGGTCTACCGACCCGTTGGCGACCGGGAGCAGGTCGTTCCGGTGACGCCTCGGTGGCAGGTCGGTGAAACCCCGGTGGGACGACGCGACGGGGGCCGCCCCGCTGGTGAGCGGGACGACCCCCGTGGGACGCAGGTGCCGGGTCAGCCCTTGCGCTTGGAGACCTCGTCGGTCAGCTGCGGCGCGACCTTGAACAGGTCGCCCACCACGCCGAAGTCGGCGATCTCGAAGATCGGCGCCTCCGGGTCCTTGTTGACCGCGACGATCGTCTTGGACGTCTGCATGCCCGCCCGGTGCTGGATCGCGCCGGAGATGCCCAGCGCGACGTACAGCTGCGGCGAGACCGTCTTGCCGGTCTGGCCGACCTGGAACTGGTGCGGGTAGTAGCCGGAGTCCACCGCGGCGCGGGACGCGCCCACCGCCGCGCCGAGGCTGTCGGCCAGCTTCTCGACGACCTCGAAGCTCTCCGCGCTGCCCACGCCACGACCGCCGGACACGACGACCGAAGCTTCGGTCAGCTCCGGGCGGTCGCCGCCCACGATGGGCTCGCGACCGGTCACCCGGGTGACGAGCGCCGGGTTGGCCGCGGGCAGCTCGACGGCCTGCTCGACCGCGTCGGCGGGCGACTCGGAGGCCTCCACGCCGCCGGGGCGGACCGCGATGACCGGCACGCCGTTGGTGACCTTGGACTTCACCACGTACGCGCCGCCGAAGACCGACTGCGTGGCGACGCCCTCGCCGTCGAGGTCGACGGCGTCGTAGAGCAGGCCGGAGCCCAGGCGCACGGCCAGCCGGCCCGCGACCTCCTTGCCCTCCATGGTGGCCGACACCAGGACGGCGGCGGGCGACGCGGTGCCCGCGATCGTGGCGAGCGCGTCCACCTTCGGCGTGACGAGGTGGTTGACCGCGTCCTCGGACTCGACCGCGTACACCTTCACCGCGCCGTAGCGGCCCAGGGACTCCCTCACCTTGCCCGCGGTGCCGGGCGATCCGACCACCACCGCGGCCGGCTCGCCGAGACCGCGCGCGGCGGATAGAAGCTCATAGGTGACCTTCTTGACCTCGCCGTCGACGTGGTCGACGAGGACCAGGACTTCAGACATTCGATTCCTCGCCTTCAGATGAGCTTCTGGCCGACCAGGTACTCGGCGATCTTCGAACCGCCGTCACCCGCGTCCTCGACACGCTGACCGGCGCCGCGCGGCGGCTTGGGGGCCGCCTCCAGCACCCGGGACCACGCGGCGCCGAGACCGACCTCGCCCGCGTCCAGCCCGAGGTCCGCCACGCTGAGCGTGCTGACCGGCTTCTTCTTGGCCGCCATGATGCCCTTGAACGACGGGTACCGCGGCTCGTTGATCTTCTCGTTCACGCTGACCACGGCGGGCAGGCTCGCTTCGAGGTGCACGACGCCCTCGTCGGTCTCCCGCTCGGCCTTGACCGTGCCACCCTCGACGGTGAGCTTGCGCACCTGCGTCACCTGCGGCAGGCCCAGCAGCTCGGCCAGGATCGCGGGCACCGCGCCCGCGCGGCCGTCGGTGGCCTCGTTGCCGGCGATCACCAGGTCGAAGCCCTCGACCGTGCCGATGGCCTTGGCCAGCACCTTGGCGGTGGTGAGCACGTCGGAACCGTGCAGCGCCTCGTCGGAGACGTGCACCGCCTTGTCCGCGCCCATCGACAGCGCCTTGCGGATCGCGTCGGTCGCGCGGTCGGGACCCATCGCGACGACGGTCACCTCGCCGCCGTGCGCCTCCTGGAGCAGCAGCGCCTCTTCCACGGCGCGCTCGTTGATCTCGTCGAGCACGGCGTCCGCGGAGTCGCGGTCGAGGGTGTGGTCGGCGTCGGCGAGCTTGCGCTCGGACCAGGTGTCGGGCACCTGCTTGACCAGGACGACAATGTTCATGGGTCCTCTTCGACCTCCTGCGGACGGGCGGCGACGTGGGGTTGGCGACGGTGGTTGCCTGTGGCCGCCGGAATGTTCGTGACCCTGCCATGTCATCGCCGCATTGGCATGGTGGTGTCTGCCACCCGCATGTTACCCACCGGTAGCAGAGGTGCAAACAGGAGCAAGCACCCATCGCGGGTGATGATGCTCACTGGACGGAGAAGGCCATTCGGACAATGTCGTCCGTATCGCCGTCGGCGTTACAGAGCCGCCCCCTACTCGGCTAGGTTCGAGCGCATGCCACGGCGTGTAGCGATTGTCACGGACTCCACCGCGTGCCTGCCGCAGCAGTTGACCGAGCAACTGGGCGTGACCGTCGCGCAGATCCAGGTGCGCATAGGGGACTGGGTCGAGGACGAGGTCCGGGTGCCCGTGGCGAAGCTCGTGGACGCCCTGCGCGGCCGGCTCGACGTCGCCACCTCGCCGCCCGACCCCGGCGCGTTCTTCTGGGCCTACGCCGACGCGGCGGCGGCGGGCGCGGAGGCGGTCGTCTCGCTGCACGTGTCGACCGGCCTGTCGCAGACCGTGGACGCGGCCCGGCAAGCCGCCGAGCAGGCGCAGGTGCCGGTGCACGTGGTCGACACGCAGACGTGCGGCATGAGCCTCGGGTACGCGGTGGTCGCCGCCGCCACGGCGGCCGCCGCGGGAGGCGACGTGAACCGCGTCGTGTCCACGGCGCAGCACACCGTGCGCCGCAGCACCGAGCTGATCTACGTGGACACGTTGGAGTACCTGCAACGCGGCGGTCGGATCGGCCGGACCGCCGCCCTGGTCGGCTCCGCGCTGTCGATGAAGCCGCTGCTGACCGTGGAGGACGGGCGGATCACGCCGCTGGACAAGGTGCTCGGCTCGGAACGCGCGCTGCGCAAGCTGGTCGACATCGCGGTCAAGCGCGCGGGCGACGAGCCGGTGGACATCGCGGTCGAGCACTTCGACGCGGCCGAACGCGCCGGTTCCGTGCTCGAACAGCTGCGCGCGAGGCTGCCCGACGTGCGGCGGTCCCTGGTGACCCAGGTCAGTTCCGCCATCGGCGCGCACGTGGGTCCGGGCGCGGTGGGCGTGACCGTTTCGCCGGTTTAGGAACCCCCTGCGGGGTTTGAGCGTTGACCCGGCAGGGAACGAGGTTGACATGGCATCTCTGTTCAGCAAGATCTCCGCGTTCGCCCGCAGTCCGCAGGGCCGTCGGGTCGCCGAGCAGGTGAAGCAGGCGGCACGCGACCCCCGAAACAAGGCCAAGGCGCAGGAGCTGATGCGCAAGTTCCGCAAGCGCTGAGCACCCAGGAGCGCCGGTAGCCGCAGCAGCACCGCACGTCGCAGTTGTGGGAACTAGGAACCCGAGCGCTCCGAACCGTCGACGTCCGGCGGCCCGCCACCGGTTCGAGCACCGGCGGGCCGCTCCGGACGTGGATCGTCCGCCGGCACCTCGACGAGGACCGGCTCGGGACCGGCCGTCGCCGTCAGGACGACCGGCTCCACCTCGTCGGCGGACCGGGGTTCTTCGACCCCCGGTGGTCCGGCGGGTTCGGCTCCGGCGGCGTCTTCCGGTTGTCCGGTCCCGGTTTCCGGCTCGGCGCCGGTGCGGACGACGTGCAGGCGCACCTCGTCCCGGCCGACGGCGTGCCCGGTCGCGGGGTGCGGCCGCGGCACCAGGACCAGGTTAGGACGGGCGGGTTCCGGCGCGGGCAACGCCGTCGGGATGCCCACCACCGGGTTGCGGTGGATCGGCCTGGTCGCGTACTCCTCCGGTGGGAACCGGGGTTCGAACCTCGGCGCCGGCGGGTCCTCCACCGGTTCCGGCGCCTGCTCGGGCGGCTGGTCGCGCCGGAGCATGACGGCCGTCAGCACGCAGCCCGCCGCGAACGACAAGGCGCACAACCCGAACACGACCGCGAGCTCGGTCATCAGCGCGTCCCCGCCGGCGCACCCGCCGGTTCCACCGTCGGCCGCACCGGCGCCTTCGTCGGGTGCGTGACGCGACCACCCGTGACCACGCCGCCGTCCACCACGTCACCGCCGATCGCGCCACCGCTCGCCGCCGGGAAGCCGAACGCCGTGATCGCGACCGACGCCGCCACGAGACCCAGCGCCCACGGCAGGACGGGCAGCACCCGCCGCACCGCCATCAAGCACCGACCCGCTGGTCGTCGCCGGTCGCCTGCTCCGCACCCACCGGTTGCCCACCCCTCTGCTGCGCGTCCACCTGCCTGCCGTCCACCTGCCGGTCACCGTCCTGCTGACCGTCGACCTGCTGACCGTCGACCTGCCGGGCACCGTCCGGGCGGCCGTCGACCGGCCCGACGCCCTGCTCGCCGCTCGTCTGCTCCGGGATCAGGCTCGGCACCCGGTCGGCCGCCGACTCCAGCGCGACCCGGGCCGAGGCGAGCTGCGAGCCCACCATCCGGCGCAGCTCGCGCAGGTCGTCGGACTGCCGCCGGATCTCGTCGATGCGCCGGTGCGCCTCGCGGGCGGCGAGCTTGATCAGGAACGCGGCCCGCGCCTTGGCCAGCTCCTCCTGCTCCGCGAAGTGCTGCTCGGCCTCGTGGCGCCTCCTGTTCATGGTCAGCTCGAAGAAGTTCTGCGCCTTGGCGCGCTTGGCGTCGGACTCCGCCTCCAGCTGCCCGCACCGCTCGTGCGCCTCCCGCACCAGCCGCTCCGCCTCCTGCTCCGCCGCGGCGGTGGTGGCGGCGCACTCGGCCTCGACCTCCTCCAGCCGCGCCTTGAGGTGCGCCTCGACCTCGACCCGGCGGCGTTCCAGGTCGAGCGCGCCCTGGTCCAGCTCGGCGGCGCGGAGGTTGGCGGCCTCGCTCAGCTCGCGCGCGTGCGCGTCGACCTCCGCCCGCTGCGCGGCCAGCTCCCGCTCGACCTGGTCGCGCCGGTCGGCCAGCTCGGCCTCGGTGCGCTCGCGCAGCGCCGCGACGTCCCGCTCGGCGCGCAACCGCAGCTCGTTCGCCTCGTCCTCGGCGAGCGTGAGCATCCGGTGCAGCCGCTCGGACGCGCCGGTCGTCGTGTTGGGTGACATCTCCAGCCGCTCGATGCGGGCGCGGGCGTCGTCCAGGTCCTTCCTGGTCATCTCCAGCAGCTTGCGCAGGTCGGCCGCCTGGGCCAGCGCCTCGGCGCGGTCCAGGGTCGTGTACTTCAGCTGTTCTTCGAGGTGCTCGAGGTGCTCGAGAACCTGACGGCGGTGGAAACCCCGGTAGACGACGTCGAAACCAGCGTGCAGTGGAACAATCTCCGGCTCTTTCGCACCCATGGCGGCCCCGCTCGTTCGAAGATTGGCCGAGGGTACCGAGCGTAAGGCACCCGAGCGGCTCGTGACCACCCACGACTACCCTCGCACCACTCGGTCGATGCATCCCGTGTACAGCGGAAACACCATCAGGGAAGATCAACGCAAGATAGGTGTAGCTCACCCGATGGTGTTACTTTCCCGGAATTATGTCCCTTTTCAGGAAAGCCGACGGCGACAATTACCAGCTATCGGGTGATAAAAGGTTCACACGAAACAGTGAAGTCCGTACGACCGGGCGATGGCTACCCGCGAGTAACGGACAACTAGGCTGACCCGGTGACCGTCGAGCCGCTGCCCCTCACCGGTGAGCGCACCGTGCCGGGGATCTCCGAGGAGAACTACTGGTTCCGGCGCCACGAGGCGGCGTACCTGGACCTGGTCCGGCACTGCGTCGGCGCGGTCGTGCTGGAGGCCGGGTGCGGCGAGGGCTACGGCGCGGCGTTGATCGCGGAGCACGCCGCGCGGGTCGTCGCGCTCGACTACGACGAGCTCACCGCCGCGCACGCGCGGCGCGCGTACCCGGAGCTGGCCGTGCTGCGCGGCAACCTGGCCTCCCTCCCGTTGCGCGAGGGCAGCGTGGACGTGGTGGCGAACCTCCAGGTCATCGAGCACCTGTGGGACCAGGAGGGCTTCCTGGCGGAGTGCGCGCGAGTGCTGCGGCCCGGCGGGAAGCTGCTGGTCACCACGCCGAACCGGATCACCTTCTCCCCCGGCCGGGACACCCCGCTCAACCCGTTCCACACCCGTGAGCTCGCGCCCGACGAGCTGCGTGGGCTGCTGGTCGGCGCGGGCCTGCGGGTCGAGCTGCTGGCCGGGCTGCGGCACGGACCGGCGCTGCGCGCGGTGGACGGCAGGTTCGGCGGGTCCGTCATCGACGCGCAGGTCGCCGTGGCGGTCGACGGCGGCGGGTGGCCGGACGACCTGCTGGCGGCCGTGGCGTCGGTGCGCAGTGAGGACTTCGAGATCACCACCGACGACCTGGACGCGAGCCTGGACCTGGTCGCCGTGGCGGTGCGCCCGTGACGGCCGACGAGGGGACGTTCTGCCTGGTCCTGCACAGCCACCTGCCGTGGTTGGCGCACCACGGCGCCTGGCCGGTCGGTGAGGAGTGGCTGTACCAGGCGTGGGCGCACTCGTACCTGCCGGTGGTGGACCTGCTGGAGCGGTTCGCCGCCGAGGGCCGCGAGGACGTGCTGACGCTGGGCGTGACGCCGATCCTGGCCGCGCAGCTCGACGACCCGTACAGCCTGCGGGGCGTGCACGACTGGCTGGGCAACTGGCAGCTGCGCGCGCACACCGCGTCGTCCCGGCTGCCGGACCTGGCCGCGCGGGAGCACCGCGCGTCGGCGTGGGCGCTGGAGCGGTTCGAGACCCGGTGGCGGCACGGCTTCTCGCCGGTGCTGCGGTCCCTTGTGGACTCCCGCACGGTCGAGCTGCTGGGCGGCCCGGCCGCGCACCCGTTCCAGCCGTTGCTCGACCCGCGGCTGCGGGCGTTCTCGTTGCGCACCGGGCTGGCCGACACCGCGCTGCGGATCGGGTCGGCGCCCGAGGGCATCTGGGCGCCGGAGTGCGCCTACGCGCCGGGCATCGAGCACGACTACGCGCGGGCGGGCGTGCGGCGGTTCCTGGTCGACGGCCCCTCGCTGCGCGGCGACACCGCGGCGGGCAGGCCGGTCGGCACGTCGGACGTGGTGTGCTTCGGGCGCGACCTGGAGGTCTCGTACCGGGTGTGGTCGCCCAAGGTCGGCTACCCCGGCGACGCGGCGTACCGCGACTTCCACACCTACGACCACCCCAGCGGGCTCAAGACGTCCCGGGTGACCGGGAAGAACGTGGAGCCGGTCGACAAGCGGCCCTACGACCCGGACCTGGCCGCGGAGGCCGTGCGGCGGCACGCGGCGGACTTCGTGGACACGGTGGTGCGGCGGCTGCGGGCGTTGAAGGAGCAGCACGGCAGGCCGTCCCTGGTGGTCGCCGCGTACGACACCGAGCTGTACGGGCACTGGTGGCACGAGGGCCCGGCGTGGCTGGAGGCCGTGCTGCGGTCGCTGCCGGAGGCCGGGGTGCGGGTCACGACGCTGCGCGGCGCGGTCGAGGCCGGGCACGTCGGCACGCCGGTCGAGGTGCCGCCGTCGTCGTGGGGCTCGGGCAAGGACTGGCAGGTGTGGAACGGGCCGCAGGTCGCGGACATCGTGCACGGCAACGCCGAGGTCCAGCGCGAGCTGCTGGCGCTGGACCTGTCCGGCGCGGTGCGCGACCCGGTCGCGGACCAGGCCGTGCGCGAGGCGCTGCTGGCGCTGTCCAGCGACTGGGCGTTCATGGTCACCAAGGACTCGGCCGCGGACTACGCCCGGTACCGGGCCAAGGTGCACGCGGACCGGTTCAGCGAGCTGGTCGCCCTGCGGCGGGCCGGGCGCGGGCACGCCCGAGCCGCCGAGCTGCGCCTGGTGGACGGGCCGTTCGGCCGGCTCGATGCCCGGGGGCTGGTCTAGTTGGAGCCCCCGTTGTTCGTGCCGTCGCCGTGCAGCCGCAACGCGATGCCCGCCGATCCGGGGTGGTCGATCCGGGCCTGCACCACCGGGTCCGCCTTCGAGCGCCCCTTGGTGTCGGCCGGTCGGGTGAGGCCGGCGCGCTTCGCGCGGGCCCTCCGGTCCACGACCAACCCCAGCGCGAGCACCACGGCGCAGAACAGAACCGCCCAGAGCCAAGGCTGCATGACCGTCCCCCCACTTCTTGCGGTCTTTCCCAGCATAGTGATCCGGGGATGCGAGGATGGCCCATGCGCGTGTTGATGTTGTCCTGGGAGTACCCGCCCGTCGTCGTGGGCGGCTTGGGTCGGCACGTGCACGCGCTGGCCGGGCACCTGGCCGCGCAGGGGCACGACGTGGTCGTGCTGTGCCGCCAGCCGGCCGGGACGGACGCGGTCACGCACCCGACGTCGGACGCGGTGGTGGACGGCGTGCGGCTCATCCGGGTGGCCGAGGACCCGGCGCACCTGGTGTTCGAGCGGGACCTGGTGGCGTGGACGCTGGCCATGGGCCACGCGATGACGCGGGCCGGGGCGGCGTTGCTGCGCGACTGGCGGCCGGACGTCGTGCACGCGCACGACTGGCTGGTCACCCACCCCGCGATCGTCCTGGCGGAGCTGTGCGACGCGCCGCTGGTGGCGACCGTGCACGCGACCGAGGCCGGGCGGCACAGCGGGTGGCTGTCGCAGACGTTGAACCAGCAGGTGCACTCGGTCGAGTGGTGGCTGGCCAACCGGGCGGACGCGCTGATCACGTGCTCGGCGGCGATGCGGACCGAGGTGGCGCACCTGTTCGAGGTGGAGCCGTCGTCGGTCACCGTGCTGCACAACGGCATCGAGCCGCGCCGGTGGCGGGTCCGGTCGTCCGACGTGACCGCCGCCCGTGCCGCGCACAGCCCCGACGGCACGCCGCTGCTGCTGTTCTTCGGGCGGTTGGAGTGGGAGAAGGGCGTGCAGGACCTGATCGCCGCCCTGCCCCGGATCCGGCGGGCCCACCCCGGCACCCGCCTGGTCGTCGCGGGCACGGGCACCCACCGGGACTGGCTGGTCGACCAGGCGCGCAAGCACAAGGTGCGGCGGGCGGTGGACTTCGTCGGCCACCTGTCGGACCGGGCCCTGGCGGCGGCGCTGGCGGCGGCGGACGCGGTCGTGCTGCCGAGCAGGTACGAGCCGTTCGGCATCGTGGCGCTGGAAGCCGCCGCGGCCGGCACCCCGCTCGTCGCCTCGACCGCGGGCGGCCTGGGCGAGGTCGTCCTGGACGGCGTGACGGGCCTGTCCTTCGCCCCCGGCGACGTCGACGCCCTGGCGACCGCGGTCCGCTCGGTCCTGGACGACCGCCCCGCCGCCACCCGCCGCGCCCGCGCCGCGAAGTCCCGCCTGGCGACCGACTTCGACTGGTCCAGGATCGCCACCGGCACCACCGCCGTCTACCGCTCCGCGACCGCCCGCCCCCACCAGCCGCTGGGCCGCCCGAAGATCCCGACCGGCAACGCGTTCCTCTGAGCCGTCACACGGTGAGCACGAGCTTGCCGGCGGTCCGGTTGGCCTCGCCCACCTCGTGCGCCTTGGCCGCGTCCTCCAGCGCGAAGGTCTCCGCGACGACCACCTCCAGCTCGCCGCGCTCCACCAGTCCGGCGATGTGCTCCAGCGCCGCGTGGTCCGGGACGACGGACACCGTGGCGGCGCGGACGCCCAGTTCCGCGGCGGCGGCCTGGAGCCTCGGCAGGGCGCCGGGGTTGACAGCGCCGACGTACCGTCCGCCGGGCCGCAGCACGCGCATCGACCGCTGCTCGTAGTCGTCGCCGCCGATCAGGTCGAGCACCACGTCGACGGGTTCCAGGTCACCGAAGTCCCGCGTCCGGTAGTCCACCGGCTCGTCCACGCCCAGGCGGCGCAGCAGGGGGTGCTTGGCGGCGCTCGCGGTGCCGATGGCCGACGCGCCCAGCGCCTTCACCAGCTGCACGGCGAGGTGGCCGACACCGCCCGCGGCGGCGTGGACGAGGACCCGCTCGCCCGGCTGCACGCGGGCGGCCTCGGTGAGGGCCTGCCAGGCGGTGAGCGCGGCCAGCGGCAGGGCCGCCGCGTGCACGTGGTCGAGGTTGGCGGGCTTGCGGGCGAAGTGGCGAGCGGGTGCGGCGACGTACTCGGCGTACGCGCCGGCCGGGCGCGGGAAGTGGGGCATCCCGAACACCTCGTCCCCGACCTCGAACCGGTTCTCCCCCGCCGGCACCGACACCACCACGCCGGAGACGTCCCAGCCCGGCGCCCACGGGGCGGTGTGCCACAAGCCGTCGCGCCGCACCTTCCAGTCGATCGGGTTCACGCCGGCCGCGCGCACCTCGACCAGCACCTCGTCCGACGCCGGCACCGGCCGGGGGACGTCCCGGACCCGCAGGACCTCCGGCTC
The DNA here is from genome assembly GCF_040639995.1 of Actinosynnema sp. NPDC023658. Classification (NCBI taxonomy): domain Bacteria; kingdom Bacillati; phylum Actinomycetota; class Actinomycetes; order Pseudonocardiales; family Pseudonocardiaceae; genus Actinosynnema; species Actinosynnema sp. NPDC023658. The sequence goes on from NZ_JBFAAX010000026.1 coordinate 21,931, forward strand.
CCCGAAGGCTTCGACCAGGACCGCTCGCATCTCGTTCGTCATGGGAAAAGGATCACGCGAGGTGGTACCTGTTGTGAAGAAGGCACCCAAATGGTATCTAGGTACCTTGTGTATACCATCCCTGACCTGCGAGCCATTGGTGGTGCGGACGCCTTCATCCGCAGCTGCGCGTCCCGAGCGGTGCTCGACCTGTTGACCAACAAGTGGGTCTGCCTGGTGATCAGCGCCCTGCGGCCGGGCACCATGCGCTTCGGCGAACTGCGCCGCCGCCTCGACGGCATCACCCAGAAGATGCTCACCCAGACCCTGCGGGACCTGGAACGGGCGGGCCTCGTGCACCGCGCCGTCTACCCCAGCGTGCCGCCCCGGGTCGAGTACCGCCTCACTCCGCTGGGCGAGAGCGTGGGCAGCCTGATGGACTCGATCAGGGTGTGGTCGGAGACCCACATCGAGGACATCCGCACCGCGCAGGAGGAGTACGACCGCAAGGCGGGCGAGGAGCTCCAGCCCGTCTAGGGGGTCGAGGAACCGTTGCGGGACTGCTCCAAGGCCTCCTGGGCCTTGCGGGCCATGTCCGCGACGGCGGCGCGGCGCACGGCGTCGGCCTCGTAGTCGGCACGGCGGTCCTTGACGACCCGCGCCGGCATCCCCACCGCGATCTTGAAGTCCGGCACGTCGCCGCGCACCACCGCGTGCGCGCCGATCACGCACCCGCGGCCGATCCGCGTGCCGCGGGTCACGGTGACCTTGGTGCCCAGCCAGCAGTCCGGCCCGATGCGCACCGGCGACTTCACGATGCCCTGGTCCTTGATCGGCAGCGTGATGTCCGCGGTCACGTGGTCGAAGTCGCAGACGTAGACCCAGTCCGCGATCAGCGTGGCCGCGCCGATCTCCACGTCCAGGTAGCAGTTCACCGTGTTGTCCTTGCCGAACACGGCCTTGTCACCGATCCGCAGCGACCCCTCGTGGCAGCGGATGGCGTTGCCGTCACCGATGTGCACCCAGCGGCCGATCTCCAGCCGGCCGTAGCCGGGGCGGCAGTGCAGCTCGACCTTCTTGCCGAGGAACACCATGCCCCTCAGCACCACGTGCGGGTTCGCGATGCGGAACTTCAGCAGCCGCCAGTACCGGACCAGGTACCAGGGCGTGTACGCGCGGTGCCGCAGGACCCAGCGCAACGACGCCACCGTGAGGAACCTCGCCTGCGCCGGGTCGCGGCGCGACCTGCGCCACCTCGTCCACACCGGGGCACCCCACATGCTCGTCACGCAGGCACTCTAGCCGCCGACGGCACCTCGGCCGCCATGTCAGAGTGGTGCCCGTGACCACTCCGCTGATCATCGACACCGACCCCGGCGTGGACGACGCGTTCGCCCTCGCCCTCGCCGCCGCCAGCCCCGACGTGGAGCTGATCGGGGTGACCACCGTCTTCGGCAACGTCTCGCTGGAGAACACCACCCGCAACGCGCTGCGCCTGCTCGCCCTGCTCGGCCGGGACGACGTGCCGGTCGGCGTGGGCGCGTCCCGGCCGCTGGTCCACCCCCACCCGCACCTGTCCAGCGCCCACGGCTCGGACGGCCTCTCCGGCTTCGCCGACACCCTGCCCGAACCGACGCGCGGCCCCGACCCGCGCGACGCCGTCACGTTGCTGCGGGAGCTCCTGGAACAGGCCGACCGGCCGGTCACGATCGTGCCCATCGGCCCGCTCACCAACATCGCGCTGCTGCTCGCCACGCACCCCCACCTCAAGCCGAAGATCGGTCGGCTCGTCGTGATGGGCGGCGGCGTCAACGGCGGCAACATCACCGCCACGGCCGAGTTCAACGTCTGGAGCGACCCCGAGGCCGCCCGCCGCGTGCTGGTCGAGGAGGACGTGCCGACCACGCTGGTGCCGATGGACCTGACCCGCCGGTGCGCGGTCAGCAGCCGGTGGCTGGACGACCTGGCCGGGACCTCCCCCGCCGCCGCCACGCTGGTCGGCCTCACCCCCGACTACCTGGCGACCTACCGCAAGTTCCTGGGCTGGGACGGCATGGCCGTGCACGACGCGGTCGCGGTGGCCGAGGCCGTGCGGCCGGGCATCCTCGCGCACACCCCGTTCCCGGTGGACGTCGACTGCTCGTTCGGCCCGAACCGGGGCGCGCTCGTGGTGGACCAGAGGCTGGAGGTGGACGCGCCGAAGACGCTGGACATCGCGGTGGACGCCGACCTCGACGGGTTGCGCGCGTTCCTGTTCGAGAGGTTGGCGACCCTGGCGGGCTAGGTGCGCTCGGCGTGCGCCAGGAGGTAGACCGGGCGGCGGCCGATGCGGGTCAGCGCCACCGTCGCGTCACCGGACCCGGTGAGCTTCAGCCTCGGCCGCAGCGCGTTCGGGTCGACGTCCAGCCCGCGCACCAGGATCTCCAGCCGGCCCACGTCGTGCGCCCGCAGCGCGGACCGCAGCGCCTTCTCGCTGTAGTGCCCGTGCTCCACCACCCGGAACGCCCGCACGCCGGGCGGCGGCGTCGGCCCGGTCAGGTAGGCGATCCGCTCGTCCAGCTGCGCCAACCCGTGCCGGGCCGCGTAGTGGCGCACCAGCCCGGCGCGCACCACCGCGCCGTCCGGGTCGACCAGCCACTCGTCCGGCTCGCGCACCGGGCAGTCGTCGGGCTCGGCGGAGGTGATGGTCCACCCGGGACCGTCCGACCGCAGCACGCTCGCCCGCCGGGACACGCCGGGCGTGGCCAGGCCGCGCGTCCACAGGCACGCCTCGCGCACCTGCCCGTCCAACGACACCAGCTCGACCTCGTCGGCCCACGGCGCGACCGCGAAGTCCACGCCGGGCGCGCACTTCACCGCCAGGTCCCGCGACGCGTACGCCTCGGCCAGCTCGTCCAGCGGCGGCGCGAAGTCCTCCGGCCGCCACGTCCGCCGCCCGGTCGCGTCACGCCGGGCCGGGTCGGCCCGCACCGCCGTGCCCCGCGACACCGGGCGCTGCGCGTCCGCCCGGACCAGCGGCACCGCGTCACCGAGGTTGTGCCGCGCCATGGCCAGCCGCACCGGGTCGAGGTCGGACCCGACCGACCACTCCGGCAACGCGGCCAGGTCGGCGCCGATCGAGCACGTCACGTCGTGCACGGGCCCGCCGAACCGCCGGGCCCGGTGCACGGCCACCGCGTGCGCGGTCGCCTGCTGGAGCGCGTCGGAGGTGAACAGCCCGTCGGTGAAGGCGAGCTTGCCCGCCTTGCGCCGCAGCAGCACCGTCTCCAGCACCGCCGCGAAGCGGTCCGGCGAGACCTCCTTGGCCCGCCGCACGTCCGACAGCCGCGACGCGGGCGTCAGCGGCAGGTCCGCCAACGCCGACAACGCGGCGCGTCCGGCGTCCGACCGCAGGTGCGCCACGTCGTCGAGGCTGAAGGCGTAGGCCACTAGACCGGCTTGCGACCCGTCACGGAGACGTTGTAGAACACCTCGCGCGGCAGCACCTTGGCCAGCACGTTCTCGTCCACCCAGGACAGCCGCTGCCAGGTCCGGTAGGCGAACATCGCCCAGCCGAAGCCCAGCTTCTCCCGCGGCACGGCGGCCTCGAACGTGCGCACCGGCCAGCCGAACAACGCCGCCGACAGCTCCTCGGTCACCGCGCGCACGCCCACCGCGCCCGCCGCGCGGGCCGTCCGCTCCAGGTCGGACGGGTCGAACGTGTGCAGGTCGACCACCGCCTCCAGCGCCGCGGCCCGGGAGGACTCGTCCAGCTCCTCCTGCGGGCGGCGCCACTCGGTCAGCGGGGCGAGCTTGGTCACGTTCGTGGTCAGCCACCAGGTGAGCTGGCCGAGCTTGCGCGCGTAGAAGTTGCCCACGTTCGTGGGGTCGCCCGCGAACACGAACTTGCCGCCCGGCTTGAGCACCCGCAGCACCTCGCGCATCGCGGCGGCCACGTCCGGGATGTGGTGCAGCACCGCGTGCCCCACCACCAGGTCGAACGTGTCGTCGTCGTACGGGATGCGCTCGGCGTCGGCCACCCGGCCGTCCACCGGCAGGTCGAGCTGCCCGGCGTTGCGCAGCGCCACCTCGACCATGCCCGGCGACAGGTCGGTCACCGAGCCGCGCTCGATCACCCCGCCCTGCATGAGGTTGAGCAGGAAGAAGCCCGTGCCGCAGCCCAGCTCCAACGCGTGCCCGTACGGGCCGACGTCGCCGGCGACCGCGCGGAACCGGTCCTTGGCGTAGGTGATGCAGCGCTCGTCGTAGGAGATCGACCACTTCTCGTCGTACGTGCCGGCTTCCCAGTCGTGGTAGAGCACGTTCGCGAGCTTGGGGTCGGAGTACGCCGCCTCGATCTCCTCGGCGGTGGCGTGCGGGTTGGGCTTCGGATCAACGGCCACTGAACTTCGCCTTCCCCGGCCCGTTCTCGATGAACGACGCCATGCCTGTCTTCTGGTCCTCGGTGGCGAACATCGCCGCGAACAGCTGGCTCTCCAGCTTCAGGCCGCTGCCCAGGTCGGTGTCCAGGCCGCCGTCGATCGCGGCCTTCGCGGCGGCGTAGGCGCGCACCGGGCCGTTGACGAACTGCCCGGCCCACCGCTTGGCCGCCTCGTACACGTCGTCCGGCGCCACGACCTCGTCCACCATGCCGATGCGCAACGCCTCCTCGGCGCCCACGAACCGGCCGGTGTAGATCAGGTCCTTCGCGCGCGACGGCCCGATCAGCCGGGGCAGCCGCTGCGTGCCGCCCATGCCCGGGATCACGCCGAGCAGGATCTCCGGCTGGCCGACCTTGGCGTTGTCGCCCGCGATCCGCCGGTCCGCGCACAGCGCCAGCTCGAACCCGCCGCCCAGGGCGTAGCCGGTGATGGCCGCCGCGGTCGGCTTCGGGATCTCCTCCACCGCGCGCAACGCCGAGGTGAACGCGCCCGCTCGGGCCGCCATCTCGGCGTACGACAGCTCGGCCATCTCCTTGATGTCCGCGCCGGCCGCGAACACCTTCGGCCCGCCGTACACGATCACCGAGTACACGTCGGCCCGGTCGGTCGCCTCCAGCGCGGCGGACCGGATCTCCTCCTGGACCTGCCGGTTGAGCGCGTTCATCGGCGGGCGCTCCAGCCGGATGGTGCCGATCCCGTCCTCGACTTCGAGCCTCACGAACTCAGCCACGCGGTCCTCCTCGACCTCCGTCGGTGCGCCTCGCAGGTTACCCCTGGGTAGTTTTGCGGCGGGCGAAGTACCGGTCGCCCGACCGCTGGAGCTCCAGCGGCTGGTCGAAGGTCTTCGACAGGTTCTCCTCGGTCAGCACGTCGTCCAGCAGGCCCTGCGCCACGATGCCGCCGTCGCGCAGCAGCAGCGCGTGCGTGAAGCCGGGCGGGATCTCCTCCACGTGGTGCGTGACCAGCACCGTCGCCGGCGCGTCCGGGTCCATCGCCAGCTCGGACAGCCTGGCCACCAGGTCCTCGCGGCCACCCAGGTCCAGGCCCGCCGCGGGCTCGTCGAGCAGCAGCATCTCGGGGTCGGTCATCAACGCGCGGGAGATCAGCGTCCGCTTGCGCTCGCCCTCGGACAGCGTGCCGTAGGTGCGGTCGGCCAGGTGCTCGATGCCCATCGCGGCCAGCAGCTCCCTGGCGCGTCCGGTGTCGAGCTGGTCGTACTCCTCGCGCCACCGGCCCAGCACCGCGTACCCGGCGCTGACCACCAGGTCGACCACCTTCTCGTCGCCCGGGATCCGCGCGCTCAGCGCCGCCGAGCACAGCCCGATGCGGGGCCGCAGCTCGAACACGTCGGTCTTGCCGATCCGCTCACCGAGCAGGTGCACCTTGCCCCTGGTCGGGTGCAGCTCGGCGCTCGCCAGCCTCAGCAGCGTGGTCTTGCCCGCGCCGTTGGGACCGAGCACGACCCAGCGCTCGTCCAGCTCCACGCTCCAGTCGACGTCCCCGACCAGCGTGGTCTTGCCACGTCGAACCGAAACACCCTGCATGTGGATGACCAGATCTTCGTTTTCCACGCCTGCCCTCGCCCCGTCGATGCATCGCCGCCGCCATTGTTCTGCAACCCCCTCCGCCGGTGGTCCGGCGGGGGGAGGTACGGGCGGGGGCGGTGAACCTCACCGCGCTCGTCCCCGCACCGAGCGTGTTGTGCTGGAAAGATCGAGGACATGGCAGCCGACTCCATCCTGCTCGCCGGCCGACCGTTCCCCCTCGGGGCGCACCCCGAGGCCGGAGGTGTGCGCTTCGCCGTCTCGGCGCCGCCCGCGCACGCCGTAGAAGTGTGCCTGATCAGCGAAGATGGCACGGAAGAGCGCGTCGAGCTGACCGAACGCACGTTCGGCGTGTGGCACGGGCTGATCTCCGGCGTCACCCCCGGACAGCGCTACGGCTACCGCGTGCACGGCCCATACGACCCGTCCCGCGGGCTGCGGTGCAACCCCGCGAAGCTGTTGGTCGACCCGTATGCGACGCGGATCACGGGGACGCTCACCGACCTGGACGCGGCGCTGGGCTACGTGGACGACCCGATGCTCGGCGGCCCGTCCCCGGTCGACTCGCTGGGCAGCGTGCCGCTGTCGGTGGTCCACTCGCCCGGCGGGCCGGACACCGGCGTGAAGCCGGAGGTGCCGTTCGAGGAGGCGGTGATCTACGAGCTGCACGTGCGCGGGTTCACCCAACAGCACCCGGCCGTGCCCGAGCACCAGCGCGGCACGTACCTGGGGCTGGCGCACCCCGCCGTGGTGGAGCACCTGACGCGGCTGGGCGTGACGTCGGTGGAGCTGCTGCCGGTGCACGCGTTCGCCGACGAGCCGTCGCTGATCCGCGGCGGCAGGCACAACTACTGGGGCTACTCGCCGCTGAGCTACTTCGCGCCGCACCCCGCCTACGCCAGCGAGCCGGGCCGGGAGGTGGAGGAGTTCCGCACGATGGTGTCCGCGCTGCACAAGGTGGGCATCGAGGTGATCATCGACGTCGTCTTCAACCACACGTGCGAGGGCGGGCCGGAGGGGCCCACGCTGTGCTACCGGGGCTTCGACGCGCCCGGCTACTACCTGCACATCGAGGGCGGCGGCACGCTCGACATCACCGGCTGCGGAAACACCACCGAGGCCGGTTCGCCGCAGTTCGTGCGGCTGGTGACGGACTCGCTGCGCTACTGGGCGACCGAGATGGGCGTGGACGGGTTCCGGTTCGACCTGGCCTCCACGCTGGGCAGGCCGGGCGGCGGTCGGTTCGACCGGGCGTCGGCCATGCTCACCGCGATCACGTCGGACCCGGTGCTGTCGCGGTGCAAGCTGATCGCGGAGCCGTGGGACGCGACCGGCGACGGCTACCGGGTCGGTGACTTCGGCGTGCAGTGGGCCGAGTGGAACGGCCGGTACCGCGACACGGTCCGCGACTTCTGGCGCGGCATGACCAGCGTGCGCGACCTGGCCTACCGGCTGTCCGGGTCGTCCGACCTGTACGCCGACGACCTGCGGCGGCCCTGGCAGTCGATCAACTTCATCACCGCGCACGACGGGTTCACGCTGCGCGACCTGGTTTCGTACAACGAGAAGCACAACCTGGCCAACGGCGAGGACAACCGCGACGGCACCAACGACAACCGGTCGTGGAACTGCGGCGCGGAGGGCGAGACGGACGACAAGGCGGTGCTCGCGCTGCGCGCCCGGCAGGCGCGCAACCTGTTCGCCACCCTGATGCTGTCCACCGGCACGCCCATGGTGACCGCGGGTGACGAGCAGTGGCGCACGCAGGGCGGCAACAACAACGCCTACTGCCTGGACGACGAGACGTCGTGGGTGGACTGGGACCTCGGTGACGAGGGCGAGTCGATGCTGGCGTTCGCCCGCCGGGTGATCACGTTGCGCGCCGCGTCGCCCGCGTTGCGGCAGCCGCAGTTCTTCGACGGCCGCACCACCGCCTCCGGTGCGCCCGACCTGGTGTGGTTCCGGCCGGACGGCGAGGAGATGGCCGAGACCGACTGGTTCGACGACGGCCGCCGGTTCCTCGGCATGTGGATCGACGGGTCGAACAGCCTGTCCCGCTCACGGGACGGCGAGCTGGTGTCCGACGACTCGTGGCTGCTGCTCGTGCACGCCGGCGCGGACCCGATCGAGGTCACCCTGCCGGGGCCCGAGTACGGCGGCCGGTACGAACCGGTGATCGACTCCACCACCGCCGACGGGTCGCCGGCGCGGGCGGGGAGCCTGGCGGCCGGGTCGACCGTCGAGCTGGAGAGCCGTTCCCTGCTGTTGCTGCGCGTGCCGAGCTGACCCGTTCGGCGGGGAGTGCCTCGGTGGCCGATTGCCTCCGCCACCGAGGCAATCCTGGCTGGTGGGAGCCGTCTGCGCGGGTTCCGGATCCGTGGCAGCATGCCGGTGTGGCCCGCCCGTTGCTCACCTGGTGCGACCGCACGATCGACCTCCTCCTGGTGGCGTCGTGCGGCTGTAGCCGGACGCGACGCGGCCGGTAGACCACCTGGTTCGACCGGTGCCACCGACGCCGCGTCGCGTCTTGATCGCTACCCCGCCCGACCCGTAGCCATCAGGAGCGACCAACCGTGACCGCGACGATCGCGCGCGCCGACCTGCACCCGAAGCTGGACGTGCGGTTCCTGCGCGACATCATCCACCCCGAGCGCGACCTGTGGACGCCGCGCGAGCTGCGCGACCTGACCTCCACCGTCGCCGCCGAGCTGACCACGCCGCTGCTGGACGTCCTCGACTTCGACCCCGACCGGCGCTGGTGGGCGCGGCTCGGGCTGACCGAGGGCGTCGAGCTGTGGTTGCTGAGCTGGCTGCCCGGCCAGGGCACCGAGCCGCACGACCACGGCGGTGCGGCGGGCTCGTTCACCGTGCTGACCGGTGAGCTGGCGGAGGACTACCGCTACCCCGGCGGTCCGATCCGCAGCGCGCTGCGCCCCGTGGGCAGCGCGCTGGGTTTCGGGGCCGGGCGCGCGCACCGCGTGCAGAACCGTGGCACGGTGGGCGCGGCGAGCGTGCACGCCTACTCGCCGCCGCTCGTGCCGACCCGGGAGTACCCGAGCCTGGCCGACATCCCGCACGAGATCCCGCCGTTGCCCGCCCAGCGGCTGCCGTTGGAGCAGCTGCGCGTTCTCGCAGACCAGGAGGGCCCGTGAGCGCCGAGGAGTTCCTTGAGGAGGCGCGGCGGACGTTGAGCCGCGTCGAGCCGCACGAGCTGGCCGGGCTGGAGGACGTGCTGGTCGTCGACATCCGGCCGCACCACAACCGCGCGGAGGAGGGCGAGATCCCCGGCTCGATCCCGGTGGAGCGCATCGTCCTGGAGTGGCGGCTGGACCCCGGCGGGGAGCACCGGATCCCCGGCTTCACCGCCGACACCACCGTGGTCGTGCTGTGCAACGAGGGGTACGCGTCCAGCCTGGCGGCGCGCGACCTGCAACGCGTGGGCCTGCCGAAGGCGACCGACCTGGTGGGCGGCTTCCGCGGCTACGCCGAAGCCGGCCTGCCCGTCCGCCAGGGCGCCACCCAAGCAGTCACCTGACCGACCTGGACGTTCAACTCACCGCACCTGGACGTAGGACTCTCGCGTCCTGAACGTAGGACTCTCGCGAGAGTCCTACGTTCGTGTCGCGCGTGTCCTACGTTCGGAACGGGCGTGTCCTACGTTCGCGTCGCGCGTGTCCTACGTCCAGGACCGGTGAGTCGAGCGTTCCGGTCAGGGGGAGTGGTGGCCGATCTGCTCCTGGAGGTCGGCGGCGCGGTCGGTTTCGGCCGCGGCCGAGGCGTCGTCGCCCAGAGCGCGGTGCACGGCGGCCAGCTCGGTGCGGGCGGAACGCTCCGTGATCCGCAGGCCGAGCCGGGCGGTGAGGTCGGTGGCCTGCGTCGCCAGGACCTTGGCCTCCGCGAGCTGCCCCAGCAGTCGGCGGACGACGGCCAGGCCCACCAGCGCCCGCGCCTCGCCCGGCAGGTAGCCGATCCGACGCGCCTTGGTCAGCGCCTGCTGGAACTGCTCGTCGGCGGTGCGCAGCGAACCCAGCCCGCGGTTCGCGGACGCCATCACCACCAGCACGTTCGTGGTGATCCGCTGGTCACCGTCCTCCCGCAGCTCGGCCAACGCCCGGTCGGCCAGCCGCAGCGACTCGGCGTGCTCGCCCAGGTCCAGGCGCACGGACGCGGTGCTCTCCAGCACCCGCGCGGTGGCCTCGCGGAAACCCGCCTCCGTCGCCAGCCGCAACGCCTCGGACAGGTGGGTGAGCGCGCGCTGCGGTTCGCCCATGAGCTGTGACGCCACGCCGAGCAGCGTCAACGCGGTGATCTCGCTGCCCCGCAGACCGTGGTCCACGCTGATCGCCAGCGCCTCGCCCAGCAGGTCCACCGCCTCCGCCAGCTCACCGGTCTCGATCGCCAGCACGCCCAACCCGGTCAGCACGCCCGTCTCACCCGACCGCGGCCCGCCGAACTCGCGCTTCAGCGCCAGGCACGTCTCCAGGTCGTTGCGCGCCGACGCCAGGTCGCCCGACTCCAGCCGCACCACGCCGAGGTTGCCGCGCACCTCAGCCTCCGACACCAGGTCACCGGACATCCGGTGCAGCTCCACCGAACGCGTGTAGTGCGCGATCGAGGTGTCGAAGTCACCGAGCCGCCAGTGCAGCGTGCCGAGGTTCTGGTGCATCGCCGCCTCGCCCGCCACGTCGTGCTGCTCGTGCGCGGCGTCCAGCCCGTACTGCGCGGTCGACAGCCACTCGGTGACGTGCTTGCCGATCCACAGGTACCCGCGCAGCCCGTCGGCCAGCCGCCACGACAGCGCGGCCGGCCCCCGTTCGGCCGCCGAGCGGATCGCCGCGGCCAGGTTCGCCCGCTCCGCGTCCAGCCACGCCCGCGCCTGCGCCGCCGTCCCGACCCCCGGCAGCCGCACCGGCCGCCCGGCCGGGGCGGGCAGCCGCATCAGGTCCGGGTACAGCAGCTCGGCGCAGTGGTCGACCGCCCGCACGTAGAACTCCAGCAGCCGCACGCGCGCCGCGCCGACGTCCTCGCCGGCCGCCTCGGCCCTCTCCGCGGCGAACCGCGCCAGCTCGTCGTGGAACGCGTACCGGTCGCCGTCGGAGCCCACCAGCCGCGCGCCGGTCAGCTGCCCGAGCAGCACCGCCGCCTCCGGCACCGGCAGGTCGGCCGCGTTCGCCGCCGCCTCCGTGGTGAAGTCCGGTCCCGGCACGACGCTGAGCAGCGCGAACAGCCGTCGGGCGCCCGGCGTGAGGGCGGCGTGCGCCAGGTCGAGCGGATCGCGGTCGGCCAGCCGCTCCAGGTACCGGGCGACCGACCCGCCGCCCACCGACGCCGCCGCGACGTGCAACGTCAGCGGCAGGTGACCGCACCGCCGGGCCAGCTCCTCGGCCGCCTGCCCGGACCGCTGGAGCAGGGCCAGCGACTCGTGCGGCTCGAACACGTCCAGCCCGACCCGCCGGGCGCCGTCCACGGCGATCAGCCCGCGCAGGTCGTCCCGGCTCGTCACCAGCACCGGGCAGCTCGCCGCGCCGGGCAGCAGCGGGCGCACCTGGTCGGGCGCGGCGGCGTTGTCCAGCACCAGCAGCATCCGCCGGCCGGCCAGCAGCGACCGGAACAGGCCGCTCTGCTCGTCCGGGTCCACCGGGATCTGCTCCGGCGGCACGCCGAGCGCCCGCAGGAACCGGGTCAGCACCTCCACCACCGGTGTGGCCGGCCCCGGGGCGTACCCGCGCAGGTCGACGTACAGGCGACCGTCCGGGAACCGCTGCCGCAGCCGGTGCGCCACGTGCACCGCCAACGCCGTCTTGCCCACGCCCGGCACGCCGGTCAGCGCCACGATCGGCACCGCGGTGCGCTGACCGTCCGGCGCGATCAGCCGGGAGATCCGGTCCACCAGCTCGGTGCGGCCCACGAACCCCGGCACGTCCGGCGGCAGCTGGTCGGGCACGTCCGGTGCGGCCTGCTCGACGGGCGCGGCCAGGCTCGGGTCGCCCACCAGGATCGCCTGGTGCAGCTCGCGCAGCGCCGCGCCGGGCTCGATGCCCAGCTGCTCGTCCAGCATCCGGTCGACCAGCCGGAACGCCTCCAGCGCCTCGGCCTGCCTGCTGCCCCGGTACAGCGCGACCATCAACTGCGCCCAGAACCGCTCGCGCAGCGGGTGGTCCGCGGTCAACGACCGCAGCACCGGCACCAACCGCTCGTGGTTGCCCAGCGCGAGCTCGACGTCGTTGCGCTCCTCGTGCACGACCAGCAGCCGTTCGGCCAGCCGGGGCACCTCGTCGTCGCGCAACGCGTCCGACGGCACGTCCGACAGCGCCGGCCCGCGCCACAGCCCCAGCGCCTCGGCGTACAGCTCGGCCGCGTCGGCCAGGTGCCCGGACTGCGCGGCCTGCCGGGCCAGGCCCGCCGTCGTGGTGAACCGGTGCACGTCGACCTGCTCCGGCGGCACGACCAACCGGTAGCCGTCCGATGTGGTCCGGATCAACGACGGGTCGCCCAGCAGGTGCCGCAGGCGCATCACGTAGGTCTGCAGGGTGCCGCGCGTGCGGGCGGGCGGGTCGCCGCCCCACAGGAACGACACCAGTTCGCCAATTGAGACAACCCGGCCCGCGCGCAGTGACAGGGCCGCGAGCAGCGCCCGGTGCTTGCCCGCCCGGACGGGCACCGGCTGACCCTGTATGCGCACTTCAAGCGGGCCGAGAAGGCCGAACCACGGCCCAGCGCCCATCCGTTCGCATCCCCTCGTTGCGCCTCCCTGTGGCACAGCCTAGGGCGGGCGCTGACGGCACGAGTCATCGCCGCGTCAGCGATACGACAGCGCGCTGCGGCACTCTATGAAGCGTCCCGGTTGGGGGACCGGGACAACAGAACTTCTCGGGTCCGCGTCAGCGGATACGCGATCACTGGGGGTCGAGTGGCCCGCACCGCCAGGGGGGGGGCAGTCGGGGGGGTGTG